>JBFMBP010000012.1 GCA_040755155.1 Candidatus Omnitrophota bacterium
TCAAATACATAAACAATTCATCATTCGTCTTCCTATTGCGAAAAGATATCAATCATCTCCTGCGTAACTGCAACCTCTTGGCTTCGACCAAGTTTTTGGAAGCCAGCGAGCGAACGTTGCAGGATGGGCAAGCCTTGACCGCGATGTCAAGCCCGGCAAAGGAGAACGCCTAGCGTGAGTTTATTATAGAAGCGATAATGGTTTTCATTCAATTCAAGTGAAATGAGATAGTTAAACAGTCTCCGAGGCGTATACGCTAACGCCCTGAAATTGCGGGCGTTCTAAGTGCGTTAATTGGATTCCAAGCGCGTCCATCAGCGTGGTCTCCTGTGTGGACATTTTTTCGAGTTGAGCGGACACATACGCCACCAGCGTTCGGAGTTCTCCCCATATCTCGCGCCGGTCCCGAAAGACGGAAAGCGATTCGCCGTTGATCTCGATCGGTTCGAATCGCCGTTTGGCCTCGTGAATCAGCGCGCGAAGATGCGCAGGGGTCAACGCGCCCACATAATGAAACCCCAACCCGATTTTAACATCCAAGTCATCGCGCAAGAGCCATTGGACATCCTCGCCAATCCGTTATTTCTCCCCGAATGCATCCGGGTGGAATTTGACGTTTTATGGACGGAAAAGCACATGGAAAAGATCATCGCCGCCGCCGTGAAATACCATCCGGCCATCGAGATCAATTCCGCCTATAATCTGCCCAGCCCAACTTTTCTCAAAATGGCGAAAACTGCGGGGGCGTTATTCTCGTTCGGCACCAACATCCACGGCCTGGATGTGGAGAAGTTGGATTATTGCGTGAAAATGGCGATAGAGTTAGGATTAAAAAAGGAAAACATATTTGCTCCTGCCCCCGCAGGAAAGAAGCCGATTCAAATCCGTAAGTTCTCTTGAACCATCCGCTGAAATCCAGCGCTGGTTTCGATAGAGATTCCATAAAAGGGATTCCCCTGCAAGGCTGACGCCGTGGAGGAAGAACATTGCCCGCCAATCTCTCTCCCGAGTTCAACAACGCGGAAAAAGAATACAAAGCCGCCAAAACGCCGGAGGACAAGCTGTTATGCCTTCAGCGGATGCTCTCCACGATTCCCAAACACAAGGGAACCGAGAAGATGCAGGCCGATATCAAGCGCCGCATCGCCCAACTGAAGGAACGCCTAGAATCGCACAGCAAGAAAAAAGGCCCCTCCTATCGCATAAAGCCGGAAGGCGCGGGCCAAATCGCGCTGATCGGCCCGCCCAACAGCGGCAAATCCTCCCTCCTCGCCGCGCTTAGCCGAGCCGAACCGGTTATCGCCGATTATCCTTTTTCCACCCGCGAACCCATTCCGGGAATGCTGCATTATCTGGACATTCAAATTCAACTGCTCGATCTTCCTCCCATATCCAAAGAGCATTGCGAGAGTTTCGTCTTCGACAACATACGCGGCGCGGATGGCGCATTGTTGATGCTCGACTTGGGCGCAGCGGATCCAGCGCAGGATTATCAAGAGACAACGGAAATTCTCCAGCAAAAGAAAATTCGCTTGATCCCGCCGGAGGTAGAGCGAGAAACGGAAGAGACGGGAGGAACATCGGATATCCGCAGCCTGCTGATTTTCAATAAATGCGACCTCGATCCGGACGGCGAATTGGCGGAGTTGGCGGCGGAATTGATCGAGAGTTCCTTGCCTGCGCGTTCTATTTCCGCCAAACGAAAAATCAACCTGGACGGCTTAGCGAAAGACATTTTCGATCTGCTTCATATCATCCGCGTTTATTCCAAGCATCCCGGCAAACCGCCGGATTTGGACGCGCCCTTCACCGCCCCGGCAGGCTGCGATGTGATGGGATTCGCGGGCTTGGTGCATAAGGATTTCGCGGCGCATTTGAAATCGGCGCGCATTTGGGGCAGCGCCAAATTCGATGGTCAGATCGTCCAGCGCGATCATGTTCTCCAGGACGGCGACATTGTCGAATTATCCATGTAATGGGAGGCTCTTACAAAATTAATAAAATCCGCTTTTAAATTCTCCCCCCAAGATTGGGGGGAGTTAGAGGGGGGGTGATTATGCTAGACTTAAAGCAATCCCCTCCTGACCTCCCCCAAGCATGGGGGAGGAATTATGGAGTTTTACAAGAGGCTCATAGGATAAAACAATATGACAAAACGATCCACCGTAGAAGAATTTCTCCAGCAAAAGCGATTCGCGGTAGCGGGCGTCTCCCAGAAGAAACGAAAATTCGGCTATGTCGTTTATAAAAACCTTCTATCGAAGGGCTATAACGTATTCCCCGTAAATCCCCATGCGAAAACCATCGATGGAAATCCCTGTTATGAGAGTCTTCTGGCCTTGCCGGAAAAAGTCGACGCCGCCGTGATCGTCACTCCGCCGCCGCAAACGGAAAAGATCGTTCGCGACGCGCATGAAGCGGGCATCGCGCGCCTTTGGATGCAACAGGGCGCGGAATCGCCGGAAGCCATCCGTTTCTGCGAAGAAAAGGGAATCAGCGTTGTGCATGGCGAGTGCATCTTGATGTTCGCCGAACCGGCGGGATGGCCGCATCGCCTTCATCGCCTGATTTGGAAATGGCTGGGCAAACTGCCTAAATAGATTCGGTTAAATTATTGTTACGCCGCCTTCCCATTCTTTATCGAATTCGCATAGGCAAATATGCTATGCTATAGTGCGATGTCCACGAACAAGAGAATCGTTTCCTTCGGGTGCTAACACGGCAAAATATTAACTGAACCTACTAGGAGGTTGTTCCATGCGGTATCGGAAATCATCACGTAAAGAGTATCGTCCGCCGCTGGTTTGTCGTTATTTCGTTTTTATCTTTTTGTTGACAATCGTTTCCATTCCCGGTTACTTCGCCGATGCGGAAGATTGGCCGACATACCAGCACGATAACCAGCGTTCGGGAGTTACGTCGGAAAAGCTGACGTTGCCGCTTAACGCCCAATGGACGTTAGCGCCCCGGCAAAAACCGCGCGCCGCATGGGAAGGAAGCCCCGCTCCCAACGACTATTGGCATTTTTTCAAGAATTTGAGGCCAAGGTCGCTCTTCGATCAGGCGAACTATATCAGCGCCGTCAGCGATTCGATCTTTTTCGGTTCTTCTTCCGACGACATTGTCAGCTGCCGCGACATGAATTCCGGCGAGGAGCGTTGGGTCTTTTTCACGGAAGGACCAGTACGCTTCGCTCCCAGCCTTTACGAGGGGAAAGCCTATTTCGGCTCCGACGACGGCTACGCCTACTGCCTGAACGCCCAGACGGGGGATTTAATTTGGAAATATAAGCCCTATCCCCAAAACAAGCGGATCATTGGGAATGGGCGCATGATTTCGGTTTGTCCAATTCGCACCTCCGTTTTGATCCAAAATGGCGCCGTCTATTTCTGCGCGGGCATCTTTCCGCTGGAGGGAGTTTATCTCTGCGCTCTCAATCCCGATAACGGATCGAAGATTTGGGAAAAAACGTTATCGGACTCGCCGCAAGGGTATCTCCTAAGTACGCTGGATAATCTTTTCGTACCTACGGGAAATACGAATCCGATCGTTTTTAGTTCCACGGACGGCAGAAAAATCGGCTCCTACAGCAACGGACGTTCGGGAGGAACCTATGCGCTGATTGTGGACGACAAGATCGTATCCGGGCCGGGATATACGGAAGCGGGATCGGATTGGCTCAATACGTACGATACTGATACTCGCGCCAACGTCGCTTCCTTTCAGGGAAATCATGTGATCGTTACGGACAAAATCTCTTTCCTCCACACGGACAGTCGGCTAACCGCCATCGACCGCGAAGCCTATTTCTCCGCTTCCACGAGAGAAGCGGAGATGCGGCGGCGCAGCGAAGAGATTCGCAAGCAAATAAAGCAAATGGACGTCCAAACGCGCTCGGAAAAATCCCCGTCGCTGTTGGACGAACTTACAACTTTGCAGAGCGAGATGGAAAAGTGCGTTCAAGCGAAGCAGGCGGCGGTTTTGTGGTCGGCGATGTGCGCCCATCCCTATTCGCTGATCGCGGCGGGGAATCTTCTTTTCGCGGGCGGCGACAACGAAGCCGCCGCGTATAGCATGACGAACGGGGAATTGCTATGGAAAAGCGCAGTAACCGGGCGCGCTTACGGTTTGGCCGCCGCCAATGGCAGCCTCTTTGTCAGCACCGATCAGGGAACCATTCATCGCTTCAGTTCAGGCGCCGGCGTTTCGCATTGGATTTATTATTAACTCATTTTGCGCATTTCCATCTCTCGCTTTTTTGGGGGGGATCAGAGTGAAGAGTTACAAGTCTAACCATATCAGAAAAGCAGGATGGGTCGCGTTTTTTGACCCATCGAATAAGGAATAACGCCGAAAAAAGAATTCTTTGCGGCAACCAAAATCATCCGTGAAATCCGCCGGATGGCAAGGGCAAAGTCGTTTTTGCCCTTGAGTTATTTCAATCCCGCCAATCGAAAAAATGATAACTTCGTTATTATGACTTTGGAGAAGGATAAATGAAAATTGCATCGTTAACCATAGCGCTCTTTTTCGTCTTTCTTAATTCCGCCTATTCGGAGCATGATCTTCTGAATGAAAATTTCGATGAATTATCCGCCAACCTTCAGCCCGCCGCGAACGAATTCATCGATCCGTCAATTCTCGGCTGGACGCATACGCCCCCGGCGGGATGGAGCGTCGATAATTCGAAAATGCCCTTCCAGAAAGGGATGATGGAATGGCATGGGTGGAGTTTCGCCACGATGGACTTTTGGACCGGCGCCGATGCGCAAGATCGCGCGAATTTCACGTTAAGCGGCGGCGTCTTCGCCATCGCCGATCCCGACGAATGGGACGACCGCAACAAACCCAGCGCGTCCGGTTCGTTCGAAAGCGTCCTAATATCGCCTCCAATTCCCGTCATCGCCAATAAGCCATTATTCCTTTATTTCGATTCCCACTATCGGCAGGAAAAACCGCAAGAGGCGCAGGTTCTCGTCTCCTTCGATGGCAAACCCGACATCGTATTGCTGCATTATCACAGCGGCCCCGATTCCAACAACCAAGGAGAGGATCGTGAAAACCAGCTCCTCGTCCTGACCATCCCCGCTCCCACGAACGATGGCGCGATGGTCATTAAGTGGAAAATTTTCAACGCAGGAAACAATTGGTATTGGGCCATCGATAACGTAAAAGTCTCGGATCAAGCTCCCCCTCCTACGCCCGCCCCGACTCTGGTTCCTACGCCGACGCCAACGCCCCCGCCCATCTTAGCCAATGGGCCGCTGGTGCATTTCATCGATGAGCAATCGGCGCAAGTGATATGGGAAACCATGGAACTCAGCCCTTCCATCATCGAATTCAGCAATGGACAAACTACTCGGCGAGCCGAGGATGCGGCGCCGAAAATCAAGCACCAACTGACATTGAACGAATTACATCCAGAATCGATCTATTCCTTCGCCATCAAAACCAAACTAGACGGAACGGAAGCCTTTGGAGAAACATTCCATTTCGATTCCACTTACGATGGCGGCGCTGGAGACTTCCCATCCATCGCATCCCCTTATCCCGAAGACTCATTGACCGGCTTCTATGAGACAGCGGCGGAAAAAATCGTTAAAGAAACCGGCATTGACAAAGGATTCTGCTTGGTGCTGGGATTCGATAAAGGGCGCTTGGCCTATGAAATCGCCAAGCGCACGCATCTAAAAATTGTCGGCGTGGAAGAGGATGCGGAGAAGATCGCCTATGCCCGCAAATGCCTGCGCGCGGCGGGCGTATATGGCGACAGGATATCCGTGCAGCAGGGAAATTTGACGGAACTGCCGTATGGGAATTATTTCGCCAATCTTATCGTATCCGACCGATTTTTGCTGACGGGGAAACCTGTTGGATCGGCTTCGGAAACATTGCGGATTCTTCGGCCTTGCGGCGGAGTTCTCTATCTGGGGCAGACGAAATACGGCTCCGCCGACGATCGTTCCGCTTGGGAAAATTGGCTGGCTTCGGGTAGCATTAAGGGATTTCTAGCGTGTAATGACGATGAGGGATTATGGTTCAAGAAAACGAGAGAGCCGTTGCCGGGAACGGGCGAGTGGACGCACTATTACGCCGAGCCGGGCAATTCCGCTTGCAGTTCCGATCAAGTCGTCCAAGCTCCTATGAATGTTTTGTGGTATGGCCGTCCTGGACCGCGCTTGATTGTCAATCGCCACAGCCGCCCCATGTCCCCGCTTTACAAAAATGGACGCGTCTTCATCCCGGCGGACGACCGCATCATCGCGATTGATGCTTACAACGGAACGCGCTTGTGGGACTTGGGCGTTCCCGGTTCGCGCCGCATGGGGGCCTTCAAAGGCAGCGCTCAAATGGCGGCCGCCGATGGATATGTATATATCGCCCAAAGAGATCGTTGCCATGCCATTAGCGCAACCAACGGTCTCCCGGCGTTCAGCCTCGAAGTTCCGCAATTGAATAAAAACGAAACTTTAGAATGGGGATATCTCTCCTGCATCGACGACCAAATCGTGGGTACCGCGCACAAAAAAGGAACGCCTTTTTACGAATATTCATACAATGGCAATTGCAACGAACTGGAAGAAGACGGACGCGCCTGCATGATTAGCGACTTTATCTTCTCCCGCAACCGTCAAACGGGCGAATTGTTATGGACTTACAACCAAGGCGCAATACTGGAAAGCTCGATCGCCGCCGGAGACGGCTGCGTCTATTTCGCGGAAAACCGCAGCCTGCCCGCTTCCAAAGGCGTTTGGGAAAAGCCTGGCCGGCGTTGGGTAGGCAATTTCACGGCGGGTAACAATACTTATCTGACGTCGCTCGATCTGAAAACGGGAGAAAAAATCTGGGAGCGGCAAGTCAATTTGCCCTTTACGGAAATGATGTATCTGAGTTACTCCAATCAAACCGTCGTCGCCGTCGGCTCCTATAATCTGGCGGGAAATTGCCGTTACGCCGTATACGCTTACGCGGCGGATTCGGGTCAGCCGAAATGGAAGGACGATTACGATTCCGGCAGCGATCCCGGCGGTTCGCACGGCGAACAATGGCAGCATCCCGTCATCTTGAACGGCAACGTTTTCTCGCGGCCCTATTTTTACAATCTGCAAACCGGCGCCCGCGAAAAATTTACGTTGAATCTAGGCGGAAGATGCGGAACCTATTCCGCTTCGACGAGATTCTTGTTCGCCCGCGACGGCAATCCATCCTATTACGAATACGGCTCGCTGCGGCCTTCGTCCAATCCTTTATGCGATATCACGCGGCCGGGATGCTTCATCAATACCATCCCCGTCGGCGGCCTGGTTTTGATCCCCGAATCCAGTTCGGGCTGCACGTGCGAATATTCCCTGCAAACCTCTTTGGCCTTTCTGCCGCGATAGAAAGAAAACTTTGTAGGGAGAGATCAAAGCGAAGCGCAGCCCGCTTTTATGGCTTATAATGAATTAATAACAGGGTAAAGGGAACTTGCTTTTTCAATTATGGATTTTTCACGTCATATAAAATTTATCGATATCGATTGCCAATCCCATTCGCAGCGTTTGCGGTATTTCGATTGGGGCGAGGGGATGCCGCTATTATACCTGCACGGCTGGGGCTGCGATCATTCCATCTTTTATCCGCTGATAGAAAATCTATCCGATCAGGGGCGGCATATTGCCATCGATTTTCCCGGCTTCGGCGAATCGCCGCGTCCTGAAGCCGTTTGGGGTACGGAAGAATACGGCGATTTGGTATATCGGTTAATTAAACAATACCGCCTGGAGAAGCCTATGCTGATCGGCCATTCTTTTGGGGCGCGGGCGGCGCTGCGGCTAGCGCGCAAACATCCCGATGTTCTGCGAGGCATGGTCTTAATCGGAGCGGCGGGCTTAAAGCGGGACGTTCCCTTCCGGCGCAAAATCCGCGTCAAAACGATCCGCGCCGCGGCGCGGTTGGCGCAACGATTGCTGCCGGGAAGCATGGGGATAAAACTAAAGGATTCGCTCTATCAACGCATCGCCTCGCGGGATTATCTCAACGCGGGAGAAATGCGCAGCATCTTCGTTAAAGTCGTTAACGAAGACCTTGCCAGCTTACTTCCCGGCATCCAAATTCCAACGCTGTTGATCTATGGAGAGAACGACGAAGAGACGCCGCCATCGATTGGGAAGAAAATGAATGCGTTGCTTCCCAACTCCCGCTGCATTGAATTGCCGGAGTTCGACCATTTTTCCATCCTCGACCGGGGCCGTCATCAGACCGGCCATCAAATGCGGGGATTTTTGAAGGAAATCCAAGAATGATGAACGACAACTTAGGTCCATATTGGAATATTAAAACACTTATTGAGATATATCCTTTCCTTTTTTGCGCTTTTTATCTTGTTACAGCCTGGCCGATCACTCTCTGCTTTTTGCAGTTCTTTCAGCAGGAAGAATACGATAATAAGCGCTTTCCCCGCTGGTGGATCAAAACCCTTTCCTTCGAAAAACGAACAACCCTAGCGTCGTTGCTGCTAGGAATTACCATCTTTATTACGGCGCCGCGCTCCTATTCTCAACGAAGAAGCGATTACTATTTCATAGCGCTTCTTGTCATATTCGCCGCACTGGCGCTATTGGCTTGGAGCAATCGTTTGCGTAAATCCAAAAAGCCGCTAGTCATGACGGCGCGCGCCAAACGTATCTTCGGCGTCAGCCTGGCGCTGCAACTCGCCATCTTCGCCCTTGCCAACTCAATGGCAATGCAAGTTCTAACCATAATTATGAATTTGAACTCAGCTCACAATCCTGTACATTTTCTTACCTGTCAAATCATCACTTATTTCCTTTGCCTCGTTCTTTTTCTGACCATCATTCCGTTTTTTCTCATGCTCGCCAATCTGGTTTTATCGCCTTACGAAGCAAGGATCCAACGGCATTATCTCAATGAGGCGAAGGCGATTCTCAAAAAATTCCAACCTAAGATTATCGGCATCACCGGCAGTTACGGCAAAACCTCCGCCAAGCATATTCTGGCGCATATCCTCGCCGCTCATGAACCCGTCCTAGCCACGCCGGGCAGCGTCAATACACTTATGGGCATCACCCGCATCATCCGCGAGCGGCTGCGAGAAGAGCATCGCTATTTCATCGTGGAGATGGGGGCTTATGGCGTAGGATCGATCCAAAAACTCTGCGGCCTTACGCCACCGGACGCTGCGATGGTTACAGCGGTGGGGCTGGCGCATTGGGAGCGATTTCAATCTTTGGAAAATGTCGCTTTAGCGAAATCGGAATTGCCGCGCGCCTTGCCGCCGGACGGCGCCGCCATTCTCAATGGCGACGATCTCCAATGCCGCCGCATGGGGGAAGGACTCCAGACGAAAGTCTATTATTACGGAAAAGAAGATAGCTTCGGCCTACTTCATTGCCGCTTGGCGAATGTGGAAATTAAGGATGAAGGAACGTCCGGCCGCTTGGAGTACGAAGGAAAAACCTATAAATTCCTCATTCCCATACACGGCCAACACCAGGCGCTGAATGCGGCGGGAGCATTCCTCGCGGCAGCGAGCCTGGGCGTTCCCCCGTTGACCGCCGCCGCCGCCCTGAACACGATACCTCCGATCCCCCATCGCCTCGTCGTACAACGGGGCGGCGACGGAATCACGACTATTGACGACGCCTATAATTCCAATCCCATCGGCTTCCAAAACGCCTTGGAGACGCTGCGCGCCTTATCCGCCAACCGGAAGATACTCGTAACGCCGGGCATGGCGGAATTGGGAAGCAAGCATGAGGAAGAACATCGCAAAATTGCCGTCCTTGCCGCCCAAGTCTGCAACGCCGTCGCCCTAGTGGCGCCGCATCGAACCGCCCCGCTTCGTTTAGGCCTTTTGCAAAACAGATTTCCAAGCGAAAATCTATTTGAATTCGAAACATTGCAGCAAGCTAGAGAATGGCTGCGGCATTACCTCAAACCGGGAGACGCCGTTCTCTTCGAAAACGACCTCCCCGACCTGCTGGAAGCGCAAACGGCCTTCACGCTCATGTAGATTCGCCAATCGATCCAGCGGGGATCAAAGCGGACGGCAGCCATTTCGCCGCGCCGTCATTCTTCAAAAGAGGACAGGTATACGATCATGACCCAACAGGAAAAGACGCGCGTAGCCGTCTTGTTCGGCGGACGTTCCACCGAACATGAAATCAGCATCATCACCGGCTTGCAAGTATTGGACGCGTTCGATTCCGTTCGCTTCGAAACCATTCCCATCTATGTCGATTCCGAAGGATTTTGGTATACGGGAGACGAGTTGCGCAAGAGGGAAATTTATATACCTTCCCAAGAATTGAAAAATAAATTATGCCAGGTTCGCCTCTCCAGCGATCCGCAATCCGAGCTGATCGAAGCCGCTGCGCCGAAAGGCTGGCTTTCCAAACGCGAACCGAAGCGCTTCCCCGTCGACGTCTTCTTTCCGGCGTTTCACGGCTCTTTCGGCGAAGACGGCTGCATTCAGGGCTTTTTTGAATTGATCGGCGCCGATTATGTGGGCAGCGGAACCAGAGCCTCCGCCATCGCCATGAATAAGCACGCCGCCAAAAAGATCCTCTCCACCTTCGGCATCTCCGTCCTTCCCGGCGTGATGATTCACCAACGGGAATGGGACCCCGCCAAGGCGGATGTTACTGTCAAGGAAGTCCTTAAAAATTTACCCTTTCCTCTTATCGTCAAGCCCAACAATCTTGGCTCCAGCATCGGAGTTTCCTCAGCGGTAGATGAAGAACAATTGATGATTTCCCTCGCGGGCGCCTTCGCTTTCGACAGCCAAGTACTGGTCGAACCGTTTCTGGACGATATGTACGAACTCAACATCTCCGTCCTGGAAGGCGATCCTCCCCGCCTCTCCGCCATCGAACGTCCGGGACGCGACGCCCCCGTTCTAACGTTCGAACAGAAATATATGAAGGGAAATAAAAAACTGACAGCCTCTTCCACCAGCCAGGGAATGGCGTCATTGCCGCGCGACCTCGATCCCGCCGATGTTCCAGCCGCCATCAAAGATCAAGTAAGGAAATTCGCCGTGCAGGCATTTAACGGTTTGGATTGCCGGGGAGTAATCCGCATCGATTTTCTCGTCAACAAAAAGAACGGAAGACTCTACTTGAACGAAATCAATCCCCTGCCCGGTTCCTTTTCCTATTACCTCTGGGAAGGAGCCAAACCCAAAATAACGTTTACGGAATTGTTGGCGGAACTGGTGCGCCTGGCGCAGGAGGAGAAGAAGGCGAAACAGAAAATCCGACGTCAGACGGCGCGCCGAATTTTCAAGGAAACCTAATCCGCGATATTAACGGCTTGCGGCTTGAATTCCTGGAAAATCTTACTAAAATTTAACACCGCAAGCGATCCCCCAGCAGGGGAAACATAGTACAAAATCGCCTTTCGATCATGCCGGAGTGGTGGAATTGGTAGACTCGCTAGGTTCAGGACCTAGTGTCCTCCGGGACGTGCGGGTTCGAGTCCCGCCTCCGGCATTTCCTTTCTAACCGCTCTTCAATAACATTTCCCTTCCTTGTTTCCATTCAAAAACGATAGAACAAATCGCGGATGGCGATGGTTTATTGATTACTGCTAATGAATGACGAATGAAGAAAATTGGGGCGGGATGCGTTTTGCTTGCAGCCTGCCCCACCAAAATTATTCGCCTTTTTTGAATCAACGCAGGCGGGTTAGCTGATCCTCCGTCAGTTCTTCAATACCTTTCTCATCGATCTGGATCATCATGCCGTTGCGCACGAAGGAAACCTCAGTTCCTAGCGCCAGCGCCTGAGAAACGGCGGGCGCAACGTTGGCCAGTTGAAAATAGGCCTTGCTATACGGCTTGACCTGGATCATTTCGCGGTTGGCGTCGAATTGGGTGGATATCCAGGCGCTTCCCCGGTTGAAGAACGCCTGGTTGGCGGCGTAGCGTACGCCCTGGATGGACTCAGCCTGCTTTTTGCCTGATTCCTCGTAATAGGAATAGACTCGGTTCTGCGAAGAAAGCGAAGACGCATTCTTGAATTGATCCTGCAGCATGGCCGAATTGGAAACCGCCTGCCGGCCCTCCGCCATGCCGAATCCCAAGGATAAACTCTCCACCGTCTGGGAACTAGCGCGTTGGCGCAATTGCTCCCGTTCCACCAGACGCATGGGTACGGCGGCGATGGGCGCTTCTTTCACGAGAAACGACGTGTATTCCGTGAGGATGCCGTATTTCTGGCTGAGATGGATTATCTCCTCCGTCAGTTCCTTGTTCTCGCCGCGAAGGCGGATTTCATCCATCAAATAGCCGATTCTGCGCGCCGCCCACAAGCGGGGAATGTAATCCAGTTCGTCGTTGGATTGCGTGAACGTAAATTCCTCGCTGAACGTCCGCCGCTGCCCCGACGCCTTGCCGGACAGCGTTACTTTCTCCGAGCCGCCCTCATCGTAACGTCCTAAAAGAACCAATTGCGAACCGCTGAAGATGTCGGGCAGTTCCTTGGGATACATCTTGGAAACATGTATGTCGCCAAAATCGAGTTCGAGATCGGACAGAACCGGTTCGGCGATTTTGTTGTACATGGAGGAGACATAGGTTTCGATATCTTCATTCGGCTTAACGTACGTCGCCAGCCCTTTATTATTCTGCGCGATTTGATCCAGCAGAAAAGTATTGACATTGTAGCCGACGCCGAAGGTGAAGAAGCGGCATTTGGCCTCGTTCCAATCCTCAAGATGGGACAGAATTTTCGCGGGGTCTTTCTCGCCCGCCGTAGGCAAGCCGTCGGTCAAAAAAAGGATATACGTCGGGCGCTCGCTTTTCTCGGCCAGGCTCAACGCCTTTTTCAACGCCCCGTCGATGTTGGTGCCGCCCCCGGCTTCGATCTGCTTGATCTTGGAACAATAATCGTCGACTCGATCTTCGTCGAAGGGAGTCAACGCATCGGTCAGCGTCTCGATTTCATCGCTGAAAACCACCAGCGCGAAGCGGTCCTCACGGTTGAGGCTGCGAAGACAGAACTCCAACGCCTCCTTGGCCTGATCGATTTTCCTGTCGCTCTTCATGCTGCCCGATTTATCCAGCACGAAAATGATATTTTTGGGATTGACTTCTTTTTTCTCCGCCACGGAAGGCGCGGCCAAAAGCAGAAAGAATCCGTCTTCCGCTTTTTCTTTATAGGAAGCCAGGTTCATGCCGATGGAATTTTTGGAAACGCTATAGACAAGGACGAAATCGTTATCCAGCGCGGCGTTTTCGTCGCTGAATTGGATCTTGGCGTGAAATTGATCCTCGCGATCGACTTTGATATCATGGCTGGGGGAAAAGATATTGCGGATCGGTTCTTCCGCCTTGAGATCGAGTTTGATTTTCAAGAACTCGACCGGCTTTTTGCATAATGGCTGCGCCGCCAAGGCGCAACAGTAACGGCTTACGCCCCCGTCGTAAGGCAGAATTTCTTCGTATTGTAAGCGTATGGTTTTGCTCTTCTTGGCTTCGATGGGAAAAACGCGGGCGCGGATCAGGTCTCTTCCGTTATAGTATAGGATGCCGGGATCCATGCTTTTGCGTACGATGGATTCGTAAATGCTAATCGCCTTATCCTTGTCCAGCAATTCCGCCTCCACCGGCTCGCCGTCCACTTCCATGGCGAATTTGGAGATATGAGCGCCGGGCGGCAAAGCGAACAAGTAAGTTCCTTCCACCTGCCGGTCGTAGGGATTGGAAAATTCCTGTTCGATCTTGGTGACGGCGGCCTGGTTCTGGATGGAAGCGCGGACGTCATACTTGGCGATGGGCAGCGACAACCCCCATCGCTCGCCGCTGGAAGGCGGAGGAACGATCAACCCCTGCGTCCACCCCGCCGAAGCGAATATACTGACGAAGAATATGGAGTTGAAAAGAAAAATCCAATGTTTTTTCATGATATCTTCCCCCGATATGTTATAAGTTATCAATGATAGAAACGTTTGGACGATGAAATAGTTTTAAAGAATTTCCTATAGGATGCGATGAGATTGAACCTGAAGCGGTTTTGGCTATTCGACGATCCTCGTTCTTATGGAGCGCGGGCGATATTGCGGGGCGCGGCGGAAGGTCTGCGCGCTATCGGCAAAGAAGCGCGGCTTTTTCCCTTCGATCCCTCCGCTCCCAACGCCGCCGTCCAATTGCGGGAAGACCTGCTGCGTTTTCGGCCAGACGCCGTTTTGTTAGCCAATCATCCCGCCTCTCTCTTCTACTCTCAAATCGGATTAAACGAACCGCCCTGCCCCACTCTGGTTTGGATTTTCGACGATCCTTATATGATGGGGGATGAGCGCTATTCTCCCGATGAAATCGTACTCGCCGCCGATCCGGGATTTATTGAAGGCGCCCGCGCGCGAGGCGCGGAAAAAATTTATTTTCTCCCCGTCGCCGCTCCCATGCAAAACGATTTTCAAACGTTGCCGCCACACGCGGTCCCTATCGCCTATGTCGGAGCGGCGCTGAGCCTGGACGGAATGCGAGCGCGCATGGCCCCAGACATGGCGGCTTATCTAGACCGCATTGCGCGCCGCAAAGCCCTGGAACCAGCGGCGTCCTTCCCCGATCTGCTGGAACGCGATCCCATCACCGAGGGCAAGCGCGTCTCGTTTTCCGGCCCCTTGGCCTATTATCTCTATACGGAAGCCAACCGCCTCGCTCGCTTGCGTTTTCTCAATGCCCTGGCGCCTTTTGGACTGCGGCTTTACGGAAACGAAGCCTGGAAGCCCGCGATACAAGGGACGGCGTTGGAATCTTGTTTCAAGGGAAAATTGGATCCTTTTACGGAGTATCCGCATTTGATCCATTCGGCGGCGATCAACATCAACCTGCGCAGCCTGCAAGGATTCTCGGCGCCGACTCAGCGCGATTTTCTTATCCCCCGCCTGGGAGGATTCATGCTGGCTACATCGATTTCGCCAAGCGCAATAGATTGGAGGGCCAACGATCCCTCCGATCGTTTTCGGTTGTCAGATTTCCCCTGGGCGCCTTCCTATGAAACGCCGGAAGCGATGGCCGCAGCGGCGCTAGGATATCTGCAAGACGAATTCTCAAGACGAGAGTGGGTGAATTACGCCGCCGAAATCATCGCCAAGAACCATACCTTCGCCAAACGCATGGAACAGCTGCTAGAGGTATGTAAAGCGTTGGAAAAGGGAATATAGATTTAGAGGTTATTTCAGGTATGATTATTCAATGGACGGATTATTTAAAATATAAAGCCGTTTTGCGCGGATTTGATTTTGAAAAAATAGAACGCATTGTCAGGTTTTCAACGGAACGTTACTTCGATAGAATGACTACAAGGCGAATCGCGATTGGTCAACATGATACAACATTAGTTATAATTCCCTTCGAAGAGGATAAGAATTTCATTACGCCGATAACTATTCATGCAACGACGCGCTCACAGATCAATTTTCGGATTAGAACAGGAAGGTTTATTTATGAATAAAACAAAAATGACTTATTTCGAGAAGGAAGATATTCTTCATTTGTCGATTTCCGACGAACCGGAAGAAGGAAGCATTGAACTTAGTCCAAATATAACAGCGGAATTGAACGGCATTGGAGAATTGATTGGCATCGAAATCCTAAGCGCAAGCGGATTTATTAGGGATTCGATCATGGAATCCGTTCAGGCAAAAATCGCGCAAACGGGAAAAACTATCTAGAAGCATATTTATAAAGAAAAACATCATGAGAAATTTCTTCTTATCTTGACAATCCCTTTTTTTTCCTTCGCAATAACGAATGGAAGTTTTGCTATCCTTATCCTTAAAAATATAACGAGAAAAAGGAGAAGAAGCATGAGACGAGGCGTATTGATGGCGTTAGTTTCCGTGGGCGTATGGATCGCTGCGACGGCGGCCGTTCAGGCGGCGGATGGAGGATTCAACGGCGTTGGATCGGATATAGGCAACCTATATCGCCTATCCGACGCCAAAACCCGATCCATCAGCCCGGAAAATTTTACGGGTGAAAAAGGAAAAGGCGGAATGGCGACCGAAGGCACGGGTTCCAACGCTTCCAGAGATTTAGGCCAAGGCTGGAAGGTGTCGCCGTCCGTGAAAATTAAAGCGAATACGACTTTTACTATGGCGGAAATCGACGGTCCCGGAGTCATTCAGCATATTTGGCTCACTCCCACGGGCAGTTGGCGCTTTTCTATCCTGCGCATGTACTGGGACGGCGAAAAAGAGCCATCGGTGGAATGCCCCATCGGCGATTTCTTCGCTTGCGGTTGGGGAGAATACGCCCAGGTCAGTTCGTTGGCGGTCTGCGTCAATCCCGGCAGCGCTTTTAATTGCTACTGGACGATGCCCTTCCGCAAAAAATGCAAGATCACTTTGGAAAATATCGATGTCAACGATATGGTACTCTACTACCAAATCGATTACGCCCTGACAAGCCTCCCGGAAGACGCCGCCTATTTCCACGCCCAATTTCGGAGAATCAATCCCCTGCCCTACAAGGACGTCTATACGATTTTGGATGGGATTCAAGGCAAAGGCCAATTTGTGGGGACTTACCTGGCCTGGGGCGTCAACAATAACAGCTGGTGGGGGGAAGGCGAGATCAAGTTTTACCTGGATGGAGACGATAAGTTCCCTACGATCTGCGGAACGGGCACGGAAGATTACTTCTGCGGCTCCTATAATTTCGAAAATAGAGCTTCCGGGCGCTATCAGGAATTTTCTACTCCCTACACTGGCCTGGCGCAAGTCATCCGCCCCGACGGCCTTTATAAATCCCAGCAGCGCTTTGGCCTCTACCGCTGGCATATTACGGATCCCATCCGTTTCGAGAAGGACTTGAAAGTAACGATTCAAGCCTTGGGCTGGCGATCCGGCGGACGCTACCTGCCGCTGCAAGACGACATTTCCTCCACGGCGTTCTGGTATCAAAAAGAACCGCATGCCAAGTTTCCCGTCCTGCCGGACAAGGATTATCTGGAGATTCAATAAAGAATCATTCAAGAAAGACAAGAAGGGGCGGCCGCATGACCGCCCCTTCGTTTTTTCCATTGCAAACCGAAGGGGCTAATCACGCACCCCCTCTTTTTTTATTCCGTTGACTCCTTTACCCTGGAGGCTTCTGCAATCACCTGGCTCCATTCTTCCTCTAACCCCTCAAAGGCGTTCCATAAACCCATTTGGATAAAAGAAGCAGCGCGAATCAATTTTTCTTGATCCGGCTCTTCCGACCTGCGCATCTCTTCGATCAGCTTTTCGACGGATTGAAGCGCATGCCGGTTGGATTCGAAGAGCGAAATTATAGTGGAAAAGGAAGGATAAAAAGGACGATTGATCGTCCAGGCGTGTTTGTCCCAATGGCGCATCCTCTTGATAATTTCATCCAAAATCCCTTCTCGTAAAAACCTCTTTCGATCTTCCTTGACGCTAGAAATGACAATCTTCGCTTCCATTCTTCTTTCCTCCGTGAAAGTATACAATATCAATTATATATAAAACAAATAATTACACTTTGGAATAATATTAAATATAATATTATTGGAAAGCGATTCAATCAGCATTTCAATTATTGTCTATAGTATTTCTCCTAATCAAAAAATAATTGGAGCATATTAGCGTAATATGTTGATAATGTGTAGGTTCAATCGAAAAAATTCAGAAAAAAATTAAGTGCGACGGTCATGATACTATAATGAACGCGAAACGATTTCTCTATAGCTTCATTCCATCTTCGCCCGGCTTCTTGGAAAAACTTACATTATTCGATTTTTATATGCGGCAATGATATAATTTGGAAGGGCAGGCATTTTCAAATCCATAGAAAAAACCATCCAATCTCCAATAAATCTTATAAAGAAAAAAAAACTTGAAAAAACAATGAAAATTCTTGATTTTCATAGATGTATTATGTAAAAATATTTTATCTAAGGATCGATTCATCGAAAATATTTCGCTTCAGCCATTCGAATGAATGATGAATGAGGAACGCTATGATAAAAAAGAAATTGAATGTTTCTCCCGCTTTCACCCTGATCGAACTGCTTATCGTCGTCGCCATCATCGGCATTTTGGCCGCCATCGCCGTCCCCAATTTTCTGAATGCGCAAATGCGCGCCAAAATCGCCAAAGCGGAATCCGAAATGAACTCTATTCACACGGCGCTCGAAGCCTATCGCGTCGACAATTCCATCTATCCCCCCTGGTTGGATGCGAACGGCGTACAAAAGAATCCCGTCAACCGCCGGTTGATTCCCTTAACCACCCCGATTTCTTATATCTCCACCGTTCCGCAAGATCCGTTTCTCTACGGCCCTCCCGGCGCCCGCATTAACGAGAGTCAGGACGCCGCCTATGTTACCTACGACTATACCGATGCCTGGAGCCGCATCCATTTCGGCAAATTGACGGTCCTGCCCGTGCAAGCGCGTTGCGCCGAATTCAAACTCACCAGCGCCGGCCCCGACTTTACCAATACTTGGGGCAATACGGTAACCTACATGGTCACGAACGGAATAAGCAGTTTAGGCGATCTAATCTTGTTGGGAGCGAAAGCGTCGAATCCTTGCGACGACGCGTTGGTAGGAAAATAGCGCCTGTTCGTTTTAATGAAAATCGGAGGCGCGGAGGACGATTTCGCCGTTCAGCTCGACTTCGTCGATGATGCCCATAACCATATCTTTGATGGGCGCCAGTTTGATTCCGAAAACGACGCGGGCGGCGCCGGGAGCGCCGCCGAGGAGGACAAGTTCGCCCTCGCCTGCGCCGACGTAATCGACGGCAACGGTAGCAGGACCGGCGGATTTTCCATCGGGGGTGATAGGTTCGACCAACATCAGTTTGCGGCCTTCATAGGCGGGATGTTTGAGAGTAGATACCACGTTTCCAACAATGCGCGCGAGTTTCATTCAGCATTTACCTTTCCTATCGGTCGAAAGGCTGTCCACGATGCCCACGATGGTTGCATCCGAGGGCATGGAATGATTTTTCCATATTTCAGCGGCGTCGCCGCCCTCGACGTAGAAAACCGTCTCTCCCCGTCCGACGTTGTTGTCGGGATCGACGGCGATGAGTGGTTTGCCGAAAGGCTGGCGGTTTTGATCCAACGGCTGCAAAACGCAGAACTTCATGCCGATGAAACTATGATGTTTTTGGGTGGCCCAAAGCGAGCCGATCACCGTGGCGAGATTCATGCGGCGGCCCCTCCCCTCAATTCGATCCCTTTTGGTAAACGATGTTTCCTTCGACTTCCAGGGTATCGGCGATAGCCATGATGACGGCGTCGACCGGCAGCCCCTCCGTCATCTCCGTGAGCCGGGCGGAGGAACCAGTAGCGCACACGACGACTTCGTCCTTCCCCGCGCCGACGGCGTCCGCCGCCACGACGAACGTACTGGTGGGCTTCATATCCAGGGATAAATTTTGCACTAGAAGCAGCTTAAGCCCCGCCAATTTCGGGTCTTTCTGCGTTGCTACGACGGTTCCTACTACTTTCGCTAAAAACATGCCTTCATCCTCGCTGATAAATGGTCATAATGGAACCGATCCGTTCGTCCCATTCGCCCCGTTGGACGCGGGAATGGGATTGGCGGACCGTTCGCAAACGACGATTCCTACAGCGGATTCGTCGCAATCCGGAAACTTATGGCATTTGATGCACTCCGCCCAGACTTTATGCGGCAGATCGGAACGATCCATCATCTCAAAACCCATCTTGAGAAAGAAATCGGGAATTTTGGTTAATGCGAATACGCGGTGAATTTTCAATTCCCGCGCTTCGTCGAGGCAATGCTGCACCAGGCTTTTTCCCCAGCCCTTTTTCCGCCCTTGCCGATCTACGACCAGAGATTTCACTTCCGCCAAATCCTCCCAGACAATATGCAACGCCGCGCAACCCTGAACCGAGCCATCCTCTTCCCAGACGAAAAAGTCGCGGCAATTCTCGTAAAGCTCGCTCAAGGGACGAGGCAGCATAAATCCCTCCTTCATATAATCGTCGATCAGCTGTTTGATCCGGCGGACATCGCCGACGCAAGCTCTACGCAGAACCATAATAATCGTTCTCAACCTTAATGATAAAGTATAGGACAATCATTTTATCACGAATGAGGAAAGGAACAATGCAGACGCCCAATCGAAACTTATTCCTAGAAAATTATTGTTGGCGGATAAGCGGCAAACTCTTCTTCTCTCTTGTCAGGGAGGCAATCTATCTTTTACTATTCTCTATATATAATCTTATTTATAGAAAACTCTCCCGGCAACCTGGAGGATGACATGCAATTGAAACGCAAAATGGGTTTTACGCTCATCGAATTATTAATCGTCGTGGCGATTATCGGCGTTTTGGCGGCCATCGCCGTTCCCAATTTTCTTAACGCGCAGACGCGCGCTCGCGTCGCCCGCACGAACGGCGACCTGCAAGCCTTAGGCATGGCGATCGATACTTACTTTCTCGATCATAATAAACATCCCAATAACCAATCCCACCTAACTGTAGATTTGAAAGGCTTGACGACGCCGGTTTCCTATATCAGCGGCGTCGGCTTCCGCGATATCTTCAAAGCGCAGCAAGGAAGTACGGGAAACAATCAGGAAAGTTATCTCTACTTCAATTATTTCTTCGAAGAGAAGGGACCGGGGAATTGGATGAACGCCATCAATCGTCCCGATTTAAGCACGAAGGGATATTGCCTCGCCAGCTGGGGGCCGGACCGTTGGCAGGACGCCATCGAATGGGTTTATGTGCAAACGAAATTGGGCGATCCCGCCGGCGGGCGCGCCCGCATGTATGCGCCCAGTAATGGACTCGTCAGTAAGGGCGATATCGGACGCTGGGGCGGCAACACGCCCGGATGTCCTATCATTGCAGGAGGCTGATCCGGCCGGCCATACCGTTGCAATCGATGTTTTCCCAAAATTCTACGAACGCGATTTAGCGCAGCAATAAAAAATTACCGTTTTGCGTATGGACTCGAAGATCCTTTCTCAAACGCCGCAACAACTTGGCTATTTCATGCCCGCCGAATGGGAGCGCCATGAAGCGACCTGGATCGCCTGGCCTCACAATCATTTGGACTGGCCGGGTAAATTCGCGCCTATTCCGTGGGTTTACGGCGAGATCGCCCGCTATCTTTCCCTGGGCGAAATCGTCCGCATCATCGTCCCATCGAAACAGTACGAAGCTCGCGCCCGCAATATTATGACGCGGATCGGCGCCGATTCGGCGAAGATCGAATTTTTTACTTTCCCTACCAATCGGAGTTGGACGCGGGATTACGGCCCTCTTTTTCTCAAGAGAAAAAACGGGAAAAGCCGCCTCGCCATCGCCCGCTTCCGCTTCAACGCCTGGGCCAAATACCGCAATTGGCGCAAAGACGACAAGATTTCCGAATGGGCGGCCCAGTCGTTGGGCTTGCCCCTGATTCCGGTCCAATGCCAAGGCCGGGACGTTGTACTGGAAGGCGGCGCCATCGACGTAAACGGACAGGGAACGCTTTTGGCCACGGAAGAATGTCTGCTGGACAGGGAGACGCAAGCGCGCAATCCTTATTTGACGCGGGAGGAATTGGAAAGCGTATTGCGCAGCGACCTCGGCGTTTCGAATATCCTCTGGCTCGGCGGCGGCATTGCGGGAGACGATACGCACGGCCATATCGACGATCTCTGCCGATTCGTTTCTCCTACAACAGTTGTTCTTTGCGAAGAGAAAAATCCGAAAGACGTCAATTACAAGCCTTTGCAAGAAAACCGCGAGCGATTGCAAGAAATGCGGTTGGAAGACAGAAGCAAGATCGAAGCCGTTCCGTTGCCCATGCCCCATCCGCTCTATTTCGAGGGGACGCGCCTTCCCGCCAGCTACGCCAATTTCTACATCGCCAATGCGGCGGTTTTGGTTCCCACCTTCAACGATCCTAACGACCGTATCGCACTCGGCATTCTCGGCGAGTTATTCGCGGATCGTCCTGCAATCGGCATACACGCCGTGGATTTGGTTTGGGGATTCGGAACCATCCACTGCCTCACCCAGCAACAGCCAAGCGCCAAATAGCAGCGGACTCCCGCCGCGCCACAGGAACCGCGAACATTCCCTTCCAAATAGTATTTCATTTTTAATTCATTCCATGCCATAATAGAAGTAATTTGCGCTTCTACGAGACGAATTTCATTCATCGATTCCATCAATATTGGATAAGGGAGAACATATCATGAAAAAGGGTCTTATTCTCATCGCTTTTCTGATTTTCGCAAACGGACTGGGGTGGGCGATTCCCGTCCATATGTCCAGCGTCATCGATTCGGACGGTCTAGCCATTATGAAGAATCCGCTCGATTTAGCCTCCAGCTCGTTCTGGATCGCTCAAAATCCAGCCCTTGCGCCGCCGGATCGTCCTTTGCCGCCGCCGGAAGAAATCCATAAGCAGTTGCAAGAACAACTCGCCGCTTTGGAGAAACAAAAACATAGTATGTTGGAAGAGAAAGAAAAGATCGAACATCGCATTCAAGAGATGCGGGAAGCGAAAGAACAATTCGCCCAACGCGACCGCGAACTGTCGGAAAGAGAAAAACAACTGGACGCCGCCTCCAAGGAATTGAAAGAACGCGAAGAAACCTTGGAGGATCGAGAAAAAGAAATCGATCGGCAGCAAGAAGAATTAAACGACCAGGAGAATGATCTGAATAATAAACAAGAGGAATTGGAAGAACAGGAAGGAGAGTTGGAAGAGCGCCGGGAAGAATTGGATAGCCGCTCAGAAGAAATGGATAACAGGCAAAAGGAATTGGAGGAACAGCAAAATAACTTGAATCAAAAAGAAGAAGAGATTGCGCAGCGGCAAGAAGAATTAAACAACCGGGAGAACGATCTTAATAATAAACAACAGGAATTGGAAGAACGGGAAGGAGAGATGGGACGGCGCCAGGAAGAATTGAATGGCCGTTCGGAAGAGATGAATAACCAACAGCGGGAATGGGAGGAAAGACAAAATAACCTGAATCGAAAAGACGAAGAGATCGCCAGACGTCAGGAGGAATTGAACCATTTTCAAGAAAAACTGAACCGGCGCGAAGAAGAGATCAATAACCCGCAAAGAAAAATGAAGGAACGGGAAAATCGTTTTCAGAATCCCGAAATGGAAATTATCCGGCGGCAAGAAGAAGCGAACCGGCGGAATCAAGAGTTCAACGACCGGCAGAGAAAATTGGAAGATTGGGAAAACGAGTTAAAGAGAAGAGACCAGGAATTCCAACAACGGAAAGACAATCTTAACCGCATCCAGGAAGAGATGAAGCGGCGGGATGAAGACTCGAAACAACGTTTCGCAGAAACCGATCGGCGCGAACGGGAATTTTCCGAACGAGAACAACCCCCGCGGGAGCGGGAAGACCGGATGAATCAACGGGAGTTCGATGCCAGTCCGCCCAATGGAGACCGTCCGGGCGATGTTCTATTGCACGCGTTGTTGTTGCTGCTCGTCATTTTGTGGATTTGGGCTTTGCAGAATTGCCTGAAGCGCAAGAGCGAAGATTTCCCCGCGGGCGGCGCTCACGACAAAGTAGTATGGACGATCGTTATTCTCCTCACGTTGTTCCTCGGCGCATTTCTCTACGTTTTCCTTGTTCATGGCCGGCAAGGACCCAGCGCAAGCGCTCCACGGCCTGCCGCCGTCTGATCGATCATATAGTTTCTATATAAACAATTGGGGGCTGTTCGCTAGATTCGAACAGCCCCCAATTTTACTCGTTGGATATTGCAATTATTTCACGGCGACGATCGCGTCGATTTCGATATCCGCTCCCTTGGGCAACGCCGCCGCCTGGATGCAGGCTCGCGCCGGTTTTCCCTGCGAGAAATACTCCTCGTAAATGGAGTTCAACTCGGCGAAGTTCTTGAGGTCGGTAAGGTAGATAGTAACTTTCACGGCGTCGTCCAGCGCGGCGCCCGCCGCTTCGACGACGCTTTTTAAGTTCTCCAGCGTCTGCCGCGCCTGGGCGGCGAACGAATCCGCCGCCATCTGGCCCGTACCGGGATTCAAAGGAATTTGCCCGGAAACGAAAAGAAAGCCGTTAACCAAAACGCCGGGCGAATAAGGCCCCACCGGTTTCGGGCCGTCTTTAGGGGCAACGAATTGCTTATTCATCGATATACCTTTCTTCTCAAATGCAGCAGCCTATTATCGTCCTATTTAAAAAAACAATCCAAGTTCCGTTCCCATGTCGTTCAGTCATAAAATTTGCGCTATTCTTTCTTGGCGGTTTGTTGTCCTGCCGTCAAATCCGTCCTTTGCGCGTTTTGCGGGATTTCGGGAACGATGGCTTCGGCGTTCAATCCCCGATCCAATAGGCATTCGCCGAAAAAAATCTCCGTCCGCGTCTCGCCTATGACGGCCAATTTTTTGGGGAGATTGGTTTTACGGTCCACCCAGATCATCCGATCCGGTTCGATGCCGCGCATATCCTTTAAGGGTTGAATTTTCACGCGGTAGCAGGAAACGCCGTCCACCGTCTCTTGGTAAACGTCCGCATCCAAGTAGACCTTCTTCTCCAATTCGTCCAGGTTCAATTCCAAAAAACCGGCCAGTTGCATAAATTCCGGCAACGGCCCGCTCTCGTCCAGTTTCTCGATCGTCAGCGCATTGCCTTCGGGATCATAGGTATAAAGCAGCTTGCGTCCGCTATCGGCGAAATAAATCTTCATGGGTTTTTGATCCGTCGGGTCTTGCACGATCTCCCTTTCCGTCATTACGGAAGGAATAGGCCGATCATAGAGTTCGAGAACCAGGGAAGAATTGGCCGGACGAACTTTCTCCCCCGATTTAACAACGATCAACCGCGCCCAAAGTTCTTCGATATGGCCGTTGGCATGCCGCGTTACTTGGTGAAAATCCGTTTGCAAATCGGCGATTTTTTCGAACGCTTTCTGCGCTCGTTCCAAAACCGTCCGCGGAGGAATGCGGGCGGGCTTGGCGTCGGAAACTTCCTGAGCGTAACCGCTGTTAATGGCGAAAAACAAGAAAAAAGGCAGAAATATTCTTCGATTGACAATCATCTTATCATTCCTTGGAATGAGGAACGGCGTCCTCGTTGATTATATGAACCAATACATGCTCGCGTTATTCGCCGTATACCCTTGGAGATGCAGTTCGCCTCCCTGGGGCAGGGAAAAACCTTGCTTCTTCTTTGCGTCGATATGCAAGAAAAACCATAGGTCCCGCTGGGGATCGATCCCCAGACCCTTCAGGTCGATCGACGCTTCCATGCGCCCGCCCGCAAAGTGAAAATAGCCGCCCTTTTGGGGGGGATTGACGGATACTTCCATTACTGACGGTTTGGTTAGATGAAGAGTAACGAAGGCATTATGGTCGATCTTCGTTTTTTCGCCAAATTCCACCTGGAAGCAAAGGCGCCCGTCGCATCGCCCAAAGAAAATTTCAACGCCGGCGTCTTCCGCTTTGTGCATGGCCCCCCCCTCCTTCCGCGAGGAATAATGGCGCGCTCCCGCCCAACGATAATAGCCGCCGCAAAGAAACGGATCGCTGAAGAAAATCCCGCCCCCTTCTTCCGCCGCTTTGGGCTGCTTGATCGGTCTTTGCAAGGCTTCTTGCGCTGGCGCTCCGATCAACTCGTAAACGCGCAGCAGATGTTCTCGGAACAAGCGGTCGAATAATACATCGAGGACGGAATGATTCTCGTCGCCATACCACCAAAACCAATCGCTCCCTTCGCAGATATGAATCATTTTCCACGCCTCTTCCCGCGCCGAAGGCTCCAATCGAGATTCCTCGCCGAGTAAGGCTTCCCGCGCCTCGCGCAGATAATGCCAGGCGGCGTTGTCTTCCGGATGGCCGATCCAGATGCGGAAGTTGTGGTTGATCCACGATCCGGGGAAGATCGATTGCAGCGTCGGCTGGGCGGGAAACTGGCGGCGGTATTCCGGAATGGTTGTGGGGACGATCTGCGAATCCTTCAAAACGCCCTCGATCATAGCGCGCAGAAAATCGCGACCGTCGTTGGGATAGAACTCCCAGCAATTCTCCCCGTCCAGAATCACGCTGACCAACGGCGGCTGTTTTCCCGTCCAATTGTTTCCGATCTCTTTCAGATGACGGATGAATTCCTGCGCCGCCGATTCCGCCGGAACGCCAGAATAGAGAAACCCGATTCCATCCGATAATCCATGATCGCGGAAAACGCAGTCGATCCCGCCATTCGGCGTCGCCAGCCGGTGCAGCCGGAAGAGTTCCGCCCGGTTTTGAATGGTTTTGCGGTCGGCGGACGTCGATCGGAATAGAATCTGCTCGTCCGTAGCAAAGAAATTGATCCCCTGTTTGACCATCAGAGCGCAGGCGGCGTCGGAGACGGAGCCTTCTGAAGGCCACATCCCTTGCGGTTTCGCGCCCAATATTTTCTCGAAATAGGAAATCCCTTCGCGAATTTGCCATTCGGCGTCCTCCGGAAAAGCGAAAGAGGGCTGGGGCAAGGCATCGTGAGAATTGGAAACGGCGGCGATGGAACTGTCGCACAGAATCGGCAGGATGGGATGATAAAAAGGCGTACAGGTCAGTTCGAGTTTTCTTTCTTGCCATAATTTGCGATGCAGAGGAATGATCTTCTTCAAAACCTCCATCTGCAAATCCAATACGGATCGTTTTTCCTCTTCGGTAAAGCCGCGCTGCTTTTCGATCAACGATTTCAAGGGATAATCCCTATTGTCCCGCCAGACCGGATCGAACCAAGCGAGGTTGTGCCACGTCTGCAAATCTCTCAAGTCCTGAACCGTGAAGCGTCCGGCGGCCTCGTTGGCGGACGAGCCGCGTTGACGATACAATTCGTCGTATCGCGCAAACGGATGCACCATCTGGGGATAATGGCCGTCGAAGAATCGCTCCAAAACCCGGATGATTTCTTCCGACGATAGTTCCGCCGCCGGTTTGCGGCTCAATTCCCAAGAATCGTCGTCAATCTTCCCATCCGTATAAAGCGTCAATTGCTCCAGCAGAGAGGGAACAAGATTGATCGTCTGCTTCCAGCCGTCAAACGTCTCGCTCAAGAGAGCCATATCGTAATAATCTTTGATTCCATGCAGACGAACCCACGGCATGACGGCGCGGCTGGTTCCCGGCCCGACATACCAGGGTTGATGCTGATGCCACAAGATATGAAGATAGACTTGCGTCTTTTGCGCCATGTTCGTTCCTTCTCGTTAAACAAATCGCCGGATTATTATTATTAAGTTTATTATAATAGGTGAGGCGGATAAATGGAGCAGCGCGTCTTCATTCTCGTCATTTTACATTCTCGCGGATAAAGGCGTCCATGTAAAATGGATTGAGCAATTGATTTTACGCTCCAAAAGGAAAACCGAAGGAAACCGCCCTAACTTTATCGGCGATCATTCAAGATATGCTCGTACAACGCAATATAACTCTCCGCCGCCCGATTCCAGGAGAAATCCATGCTCATCGCCCGGCGGACGAGATTGTTCCAAGCGGGTTTGTTTTTATAATATTTCATGGCGCGCTTGCAGGCGTCGTACAATTCTTCCGCCTCCGGCCGGTCGAAGGCGAAGCCATTGCCGTTGGGATTCCGGTTCACGTCGGCGATCGTATCCGCCAGGCCGCCGGTATTGCGCACGATGGGGATGGTCCCATACCGCAACGAATACATTTGGTTCAATCCGCACGGTTCGTAAAGGGAGGGCATCAGGAATAAATCCGCTCCCGCCTCAATGGCGTGGGCCAAGGGGTTGTCGTAGGCAATGCGCACAGCGCAGGATTGGGGATACTCCTTTTGCAGATAGAGAAATACTTCCTCCAGCGCCGGTTCCCCTTCGCCCAGGATGGCCAACTGCGCCCCTTCTTTAATCAATTCGGGAACGATTTCGGCTAATAAATCTAGTCCTTTCTGGTGCGCCAGGCGCGAGATAACGGCGATGATGGGAACGCGATCTTCCGTTATGGGCAACCCGAGCTGTTTTTGCAAGACGCGCTTGTTTTCCGCTTTGCCTTTTTCCGCCGTATCGATCGTATAAGCCGTATGGATAAGCGAATCGCAATCCGGCGACCAGGACGAATAATCCACTCCGTTCAAAATCCCCGTCAGGCAAGCGGAGCGCCGCCGCAGCACGCCCTCCAGCCCGCAGCCGAATTCCATGGTTTGAATCTCTGCGGCGTATTGGCGGCTGACGGTATTGATGAAATCGGCGTATTCGATCCCCGCCTTCATCAAGCAAAGCTGCCGATAGAACTCCAATCCCCCCATGTGGAAATGTTCCTCTCCGATGCCGGTGACGGAAAGCGCTTCGGGAGGGAAATTTCCTTGATAAGCGAGATTATGAATTGTAAAGAGCGATTTCACAGCGCTGGCGCCTGGATGATCGGCGTACAGCGTTTTCAAGTAAGCGGGAATCAATCCGGTTTGCCAATCGTTGGCGTGGATGATATGCGGCGCAACCAAACCGCGCGTTACTAGGGTGAGAACCGCGCGGCAGAAAAACGTAAAACGTTCCAGGTTATCGGTATAATCCTGCCCTTCCTCGCCATAAATCTGGCTGCGGCCGTAATATTGATTTTGTACGATGAGATAGAGCGGAACCTCCGATTCCGGAAGCCACGTTCGTTCGATGCGCCCCCAGACTTTTTTATCGCCTACGGGCAAGGGGAATTCTCCGACAACAACGGATTCCAGATCGATTCCCCGATATTTGGGCATGACGACGGCGGCGTCGACGCCTTGCTTGATTAAGTAGCGCGGCAACGAACCGATCACGTCGGCCAGTCCGCCGGTTTTAGCCAGCGGCGCCGCTTCGGAGGCGGCGATCAGGACCTTGATGTTATCGTTGGCTATGGGAGACGATTCTTTTTTGTCCATAGACGCTAATGGTTTTACGATTCTTCATAACGGGCGATGTCCACATGCAAATCTTCCCGCGGGGCGAGCCGTTTCAGATAATCGACGATGGATTGAACGGCCGCTTCTTCCACTGATGGCGGATGGCTCTTCTCGAATTCCAGTTTTAGCTGTTTCTGCGTCTCCGCAAAACGGTCGTTCTTCCAACTGCGTTCGATGATGGGACGGGCTTCCTCGAAGGTCATAGGACGGCCCGGTTCGATTTCCTTGACGTAAAAAAGTTCGAATCCATAACGGCTGACTAGAAAATCCTGCACGGATTGCGGCTGGCTGATCTCGCCCGCCGCCAAGGCGTCGACGGCTTTTTGGGCGGCGGCGGGAATGCGATCGCCGGGTATGCGTCCGTAGAAGCCGCCATCGGCGTCGGCGGATGGTTCTTGAGAGAAATTCTCAGCGATTATGACGAACGATTCGCCGTTTTCCATCATCGACCTCGCAGTTAGGGCGTACGATTCCGCCCGCTGCATCCGCGCCATCCTTTCCGCGTAAGGCATCGCCGGACTATAGGCCGCCCGGAAGAAAAGATGTTGCAGCTCGTAAACGTCCTTCAAAGCCAGCGCCGGATTGCTTCGGTTCTGATCGAAAATGGCGCGCATTTGTTCTTCCGTCAACGGTTGATCCGCATATAGCGATTCGATATATTTCGACGCCAGCCAATTGCGGTCGTAATAGGCGGCGGAGGCGGCGACGTCCTCTTCCGATAGATTCCGCTTGCGCGCTTCAGCCAGAAATACGGCTTTATTCAAGAGTAGATTCAAATATTCCACTTGATCTTTCAATGTATATTTTCCCAACCGTTCCGTCTCTTTAAGAAATTCCCCCAACGTCAACTGGCGGATGCCCGGAACGCTGAGAATAGTGGAAGAAGCATTGGCAATCTCCCCGTTCTTCAACAAGCCGTCTTCCACTACGGCGCTGTATTTCATCTGCAGTTCCTGCATAAGGATAAAAACGCCTTGATTTTGCTTTTCCCCATAAAGCCGCTTCGTTATGGAATCCTTTGCTTCCTCGAAAGGCATGAATTCCGGCTCGGCGAATTTTTCTTTAAGATAGATGCGCGTTCGGTTCGCGTATTCGTAAGGTTCGCAAAATTCCCCGTCTTTTAGAGTCTTGAGGCGATCTTCAATTTCTGGAGGAGCCACGCCGGGAGGAATCTCATTGAGAACGCCCCTCTTGTCCACCATGCCCACCTCGGCGTCAGAATACTCCTTGGCGACGGATTCGAAGGACTCGCCCTTTTTCAGGCGGCCGTGAGCTTCCCGCAAACGGGTCATGGCCTTTTCCGCTTTCTCTGGGTCGCCTTCGTTGTTGATGTAGATGCCCCGCACCATATAAACATTGGTGTGCGGTTTCAGATAGAATCCCATTTTGTTGATATCGTAAAATTGCCGCTTTTCGTTCTCAGTAATTTTAATCTTGCGCAAAATCTCGTCGATGACGATTTTCTGATAGAGTTCCTCATCCACATTGGCGGCGTGATTCTGGCGATACGTCTCGCTATCCGCCAAGCCGCTTTCGCGGGCTTTTTGTTCGAGATAGCGATTGAAGGCAATTTGTCCGGCAATTTCCTTAATCAAGTCTTTGTCGGCGTTGGGATTCTTTGGATTAGGGATCAAAATTTCAATGAAATTGCGGCTCTCCTGAAAGGCAATAAGGATATCCTGCGCCGTCACGGTCAAATCGTCGTACGTCGCCGCCGCCAGATTTTTGACGGGCGATGGAATCGATTCATGCTTTTCGCCGCAAGCCGTCAGAAAGAAGGCGAGCGCAGAGAGAACAAGAAGCGGCGTATGGATTCGGCTTAGTTTTGGCGTCATTTCGTTGCGTTTCATCAATGCGTCCATAAATTGATTCGTACGATGAGGTCGGCGATCAAGCCCAACACGAACATCTGAATGCTGCTCGTCATGAGAACGATGAAGGTAGCATCCATGAATCGGTCAAGAAAGACCTTGCTGACCACCAGCACTGCTATCGCCAAAGCGGCCAAAAAAAGGCTCAAGGGCAAAAAGACGTTCAGCGGCCGGATTAAAACCACCGTCCGCAAAATCAACAGAATCATATTCCACGTATCCGCGAAAGGACGGAATTTCGACCGTCCCGAACGCTTGCGATAGCGTATGGGGTGGTAGTATACCCGTCTGCCGCTGGCCAGAAAAGCGACTGTCAGCGTCGTCGTCAAAGAAAATCCATCCGGCAGCAGCCGCACAATCTTCTCCACTTCCCGCCGCTGAAACGCACGCAATCCCGAATTCAAATCCGGGATGGATCTCCGCACCAGCCACGAAGCGAAAAGGCCGATCAGCCGCTTGGCCGGACGCCGCTGCCAAGGGATATGAACATCGTCCCCCGTACGCGCTCCTACGGCCATAGCGCAGCCGTCGAGACGTTCCACCACAGCGGCGATCTCTTCTGGCGGATAGCTGCCGTCCGCATCGATAATCGCGATCGATTCGTAACCGGTGTTCTCGATGCCGGTTTTGATGGCCGCCCCGTATCCCAAATTCTCCTCGCGCCGCAGAAATGGAAAGGGACCCTTTTCCAAGATCAGAGGCGTGTCGTCGCTTGAACCGTCATCGACGAAGATCGCCTCGAACGGACGCGGATAATCTCTCAAAAACGCCGACAATTCCTCAATGAATCCCGGCAAACTCTCCGCCTCGTTATAGACCGGAATGACGATGGAAACGCCGCCGTTCGAGGTTGCTCCCGTTCCGCTCTTCTTGCTGGCGCCGCCGTTGGAGAAGTTAGCGTTCATAGTTTCGATCCCGATGGGCTTAAGGTATAGAGGCGTTGGACTTCGTTTGTGCAGAGTATAGCAAAACATTCGCTTTCCTGCATGGGCGCCGTTGAGCTATTGTCCCAATAAAAAAAAGATTTATAATTTTATATTATCCTATCCGTTATGGCGGATAAGCGAAAAATTGGCGGGGCGTTGACAATGAGCGATAATAAACTGCTTGGATGGCTGAGAGAGAATGATTCGCGATACAACCCCAACTCTTATTGGTTTGTTTTGGAAGCTCTGCGTTACACGCAATGTCACTTCAATAAGCCCAAGCACGTAACAGGCCAAGAGCTTCTTGTAGGCATCACCCGTCTAGCGCGGGAGCGGTTTGGGGATTTGGCGTTGGACGTATTCGAAGAATGGGGAATCGCTTCCTCCCGCGATTTCGGCAATATCGTCTTCAACTTGGTGCAAGTTGGCGAAATCAAAAAAACGGAGGAAGACCGGATCGAAGATTTCGACGCAGGCTTCGATCTTCATAAAGAATTGGGACAAGTCGAAATGATCGGCTAATGCGTTTCGGTGTAGCATTTCAAGGGCAGAAACAACCTTGCCCTTGCCACCCGGCATTTCTATCAATCGCGGATTTCGATTTTCGCTTTGCTTCGCAATCCCTGGAGCCATGCCAGGGTGATCCGTTTTCCTTTTTCCTGCAAGACCAAATCTTCGAGGGAATCCAATTTCAAAACTTTGACGACATGATAACCGATCGGCGTACGGATAGGATCGCTGATTTCGTTCTCCTTCATATCGAAAATCCGGTTGAATTCCTCGTAATAATCTCCCTTTTTAAATTCCGGCAGTGCGCCGCCGCGATCCTTCGTCTGCGCATGTTCCGAATACTGGCGAGCCAGTTCTTCGAAGGATTCGCCCGCCCGCGCCCGCAGAGCGATTTCCTGGGCGCGCCGCTGAATGGCTTTCGCTTCCTCCTCAGCCGCCGTTGCCGGAACATAGAAGAGTATATGGGCGATCAAGGCTTTCCCGCCCGCATCTACGCCGGGATTCTCTTCCTTGTATTTTTCAATCTCCTCCGGCGTAGGAGGCGTAATTTTTTGGGGGATGAAATGAGGAATCACCATCATGCGCAAATAATCCTTATAGATTTGCCGCTTGCGCAGCCGCCGGATTTCTTCCCATGATATTCCCTGTTCCTGTTCTAAACGTTGCAGCGCTTCCGGCGAGTTGTATTGATCCCGCAACTCCACCATCGCTTTATTGGTCAACTCTTCCACCTTCCGGTCGATTTGATCCTTTTGCTCTTCCGACAAGCGGTTCCGCACTTCTTGATCGATAAGAAGATCGTCGATCAGCATTTGCAAAACCTTGTCCCATTCCTTCTTGAGTTGTTCGGAAGAGAGCGATTTGGGATCGATATTTTGCCGCATCGTCAAAAATCGCAGTTGGGCGCTGACTTCCCCGCTGAGAATGATGTCTTTATCGACGACGGCGGCAATGGATTCGCTTTTTTGCGCCCATACGATAAGCGGCGAAAGGCAGATGAAGGCGATAAGAATAATTTTGGTTTTCATATCCCATCCTCTAAAGGATCATCGATAAAATCCAGAAAATTAGGTTATTGCGAAATTACAATTGACGCAACCGATTAATGCGCCGAACCGGAAGGTTCTTCTCATATTTCCCTTATTTTCCAAGGGAAGCGGCGTCCGGCTCAAGCGTTGAGATGCTTGTTCATCCGTTCGATGGCCTCGTCGATCTCCGCCGTACTTTTGAATCCGATGACGATGGCATCGACGCAGTCCAGCCCCATCGCAAAGCGGAGGGAGGCGTCCCTTTGCGCAGGATCGGTGAAATCGCCATTCCCGATTAATTTCATCCCGATCACGCCCGTTCCCGAATCGTGGATTTTCTTGATCTCGCCAACTGCCTCGTCATGGCTTCCCTTCTCCGCCCACTCGCCCGTAGGGCCGTCCATATGGGTCCCGTCGTGATTGACGCGCAAGAGAGCGACATCCAGCCAGGAACATCCCGCCATCGCTTTCAACGGCTTTAGGCCATGGCAGGAAGCGCCGTGAGAGCGAATCCATTTATTCTCTTTCGCCTCTTGCAGACCGTCCATGAGCGGCTTCAGTTCCTCTTGCCAATTCGAGGTTTGCAGGCAATGAAGCAGAAAAGAGTCGAAATAATCGGTCTTCAGTTCTTTGCGGAAACGGTCGATTTCCTCCTTGGGAACGTGCCCCGGACTCCATTTCATTTTCGTTTGAATGGCGTAGCTCTCGCGAGGCAAACCCTCCAAAGCAGCGGCCAGCATTTCGTGCATCTCGCCATAGTTGTCGGCCGTATCGAAAAAGCGTACGCCCTTATCGTAGGCGTAACGGATAATCTTCGTAAATTCCTTCTGCCCCAACGCACGCTGCACGCTGCCGCCATTGCTGCCGGTTCCGAAGGCCAATCGCGTAACTTTCAATTCCGATCGGCCCAGCGTTACGATATCCGTAGCCGTCCTTTTGGTTTTTCCTGTTTCGGAAGCAAGGGCGAAGGGCGCTCCGGTTAAAGTTCCTATCCCCGCAGCGGCAGTCCGCAAAAACTCACGGCGAGTCCATTTCGGCATGATCCACCTCATTCACGAGAAATATAAAAGGCTCGGCAGGATTATATTCCGCAATTCAGCGGGTGTACATGGAATCCCGGCGCGAGGAGGAATCGGAGATCGAAAGGCTCAGCAATATATATTGATTCATAAAAAAACTCATTATAATGAATCTATTATTTCTTTCCCATTATTGCGATAAGGAGGCGATATCGAGAAGAAATTATTATTAGGGCTGAATAGATTGAATATTTCATCGTTGCAACGCTGTCGCAGTAAGGCAGTCAATCGTTCGCGAATAGCGAAAATCGCTCTATCAACATTAAAACAAAAAAGGAGTATGTTTTATGAAAATGAAATATTTCGCCGTATTTTTGGGGCTTTCCGTAGCCGCATCCAGCGCTATGGCTCAGCAATCCATTAAACCTTTATGGGAATACTTAATCACTAGCGAAAAATCCCCCCTTCCCATCCTGAAAAAGAACGAGCCAACTGGCAATGAAGCCTGGGATGGAACCGACGTGTACGATTCCTATGGCGGATTCAAGCGCTATGACGAAAACCGCCTTCTGCTCGGCGTTCGCGAAAACGGCATCAACGAATCCGATCCCAATCACGATGCTGCTTTAGCTGCTCAGTTCCCCGACCGTTCTCTCATCTGGATCAATCCGTATGACGGTTCCCCAATGGGCGTGGCGTTGACGATCGGTCTAAAGCCCGTGCAGCTGGATGCGGACTTCCTCGCCGATGGCGGCAGTACGAACGATTATTATTTCACGTTCGGCGTTTCTGACGACGGCGTAATTTTTACGGGTTATAAGAACAAGATTTTGCGTTATGCGCCGGATGGACAAGGCGGCTTCAGCGGGCCGACCGTCGCCTATACCGAACCCAAAGGCGATCCGACGTACTGGAAAGCTTGGCGCTGGGAAACTATTAAAGCGAGCGGGAAAGGGAAAGACACAATCGTCTTCGCAGGCGGCAAAACTTGGCGTACGGATCAGATTTACTACTATTTCGATACGCAAGACGGTTTGACTTTCGCCAAGAAGAAAAAAGTCGGCTTCAAAGGCGGCGGCAGTCAGCCATACGTCAACGAATTTAATGAAGTGATGGTGATTGGCGGCAACTATCCCGGCGGCGCCAGCGGCTTCGGCAGCGACATAGCCCGCTATCTCTTCGCGCAAGGAAGCGATGAGGACTTCTATCAAGATCCCCTGCTCCAATTCACCGCTCCCGCATTGGATAAAGATAATAAAAACTACTTGGACTCTTACATTGGATGGTTCCTGTCGGGCTACGCTGCGCGCACTGGCCTGCCCTATTTCGCCGTCTACTCCACGCCCAGTTGGGATACGAAAGACTCCGAAACGGCGGGAACTCTTGGCTTCAGCGACAGTCCCGTCGATACGCCTTATCTTCCCGGCTGGCTGGCTTTGCACGGCATTGAAACCGGCGAGTATATTGAAGGCTCTGCGCACATGTTGGCCGTCTACGAATCCGATGAACTCGACGGCGACACCGTCAATGCGGCGGGCGTCAATCCCGCCTCCCGCTGGCATGGAACGCTGGGCGACATGGACCTCTACATCCCCGCTGCGGCGACTCCCGGCAGCGCCGAATTGTTATGGTACAGCGGCATTTACGGGTATGGCCGCTATGTGATCGGCGATATCGGCGAAACCAGCGTAGCGAATTGGTCTGTTTATTAAGCGGATAGTTATCCACTACGAAAGAACCAAACAGGCGGGGTTTGCGCGAAGCAAACCCCGTTCTGTTATCTCTATAAAACAGACCATCATTATCTTCTCTTTCGATTCGGTTAAAATAATGATTTAAAAATTGTATATTTCATTAATATATAGAAAATAGAAATTAATTCGATACAATTTACAGCAAAGCATATCAATCATTTTGATTGATTGAGCCTCTTGCAAAATTCCATTATTCCTCCCCCAAGCCTGGGAGAGGTTAGGTTGGGGTTGCCTTAAACCTAATAAAATCACCCCCCCTCTAACTCCCCTCAAACTTGGGGGGAGAATTAAAGCGTAGACTTTATCCATTATGCAAGAGCCTCGATTATTCAAGCATTCCCCTGTATAGTAAGGAAAAAGGAAGCAAAATAATCTCAAGCCAGATTTTATTTTACGTTCATATCCATCCATGTTAACTCTCATCTAGATCAGGCTTCAATAAATCCGTTTTAGGAAGGATATTCCTAACAGATTTTCATCCCATTTCTAAAGGAGAACGAATTATGAGCAAAAAGATTTGGTTGTTGCAGGGGATGTTGCTTCTAGCCATCGCCGTTCCCGGCGCAATGGCTCTGGACAACATCAAGATCGAGCCGGTCTGGGAAAAATATAACGCGCCGATCGGTCACGTAAATCCGGAGTTTCCCATCATGATCGCCAGGGATGGGGCGTTTGCGGGAGAAGGGTGCGGCGGACAGGTTCCGGGTTACGAGAACACGAAGTTCGATATGGACCTGGTCTCCTCTCTGATCCGTTACGATAAGGATCGGCTCCTTCTGTTCCTCGTTGAAAATGGCATCAATGAGGACAAGGCGGATCATGACCAAGCGCTGGCGGCGAAATATCCCGATCGTTCCCTTTGGTGGATCAACGCTAGCAACGGCTCTCCCATCGGCATTGCGTTGGAACCGCTGAAATACGACGGCGGCGGCGTAACCTTCACGCGCGGTGGAGTCACTTATAAAACGCTGGACTTGTGGCCCACTTCCGATTTCTTCGTAGAAAGAGCTTTGGATGACCGGGCGCGCAGTTTCCGGCCGGACTTGATGCAATCCAGTAGTCCAAAAGTCGAAGTCGATGCGGAAGGCAATCTCTATCTCAGCGACCGGCACATGCTGGTTCGTTACGAAGCGGATGGCCAGGGCGGCTTCAAAGCGCCAACGCTTGCTTTCGAATACCCAAAAATCAATCCTCCCGTCATGCCGGATGGAACCGTGGTTACTGACGGCCATTACCGCAGTTGGGCTATTCAAGACGTCAATATCATTGGCGAAGGCCAAAACAAGATCATGACGACGGCCGGACGGCATTGGCTTGATGGCGCGGGCATCATGTACTATACCAGCGAGGATGGCGGCAAGACCTTTAAAATGAGATCCTATAAGGGTCAGGATCAACGCGGCGGCATTGTGGGAACCGGCGGCGCCTGCAGCGAACCGATCGTCATCGGCGCTACGGAATACGTATTCGGAACCGGCTTCCCCGGCAGCGATGGCTATCTCTATAAGATGGAACGTCCCATAGGCGATCCTGCGGGAAAATTCCTCCAAGCTCAACCTCCTTATTGGAACTATACTCCCCAGGATTTGGATACGAGCAAAGGGGAAACTCAACGCTTCATGGCATGGCAAATGACCGATGTCGCCGCCAAACAGGGGGCGCCTTTCGCAGCCGTATTGAGCATTCCCAAGTGGAAAAGCCTCTATGAAGATTGGACCGCTCAGGGCGGTCCGCCGACAGCCTGGATCGCTCTCGTCTCTTATGACGACCGCGACGGCGACGGCATGGCAGGCGATCTGATTGGATCCTATCAGATTCCCTGGAAGGATGCCGACGAACCGAACATCCCCGGCGCCGACTTCGATGAAAACGCTGGCGCCGCCTGGCAAAACGTCTATCAGGTGGAAATTAATCTGGATATTCTCGATGACGGCGGCGTTGAAATCCTGGTCAGCGGCGGCGGCATAGGATATGCTCGCTACAAAGTCGACTATGAAACCAGCGTGCTGGATTGGTCTGTATTTTAAGAAGAAATTGATCTTCGGTTAAAATGCAAATGGGCGGGGCCTGATCGATTCAGGTCCCGCTTTTTACCTTATGAATAAGCCAACCGCCTTCACTCTCATCGAATTATTGATCGTAGTCGCCATCATCGGCGTCCTGGCCGCTATTGCCGTCCCCAATTTCATCAACGCGCAGATTCGCGCCAAATGCTCCCGCGCTTTTTCGGAAGAACGCTCCATCGAGAGCGCTTATATGACGTACTTCATGGACAACAACGCCTGGCCGCCTCATTTCGACGGCCCGGCCCAGCATCGTTTCTTGACCACGCCTATATCCTACCTTACTACCTCCGTCGCCGACGTTTTCGCCCAAAACGAACCAGCGAAAAAAGACCCTCTCTGGCAGAATACGTGGGGACAGTACCACGCCGAGCCGTCCATGTGTTGGAACAAACTGCTTTACGGCTACGAAAATGGAGTGAAAAACGATCCCGATTATTTTGCGAATAACAGCAATGCTTCCTTTTTCCTGCTAAGTTTCGGCCCCGATGCCGATTTGGACTCTCCCCGCCCCGCCGCTGGACGCTACGATTCTTCCAACGGCGTCGTCAGCAACGGCGACATCTTGCGTCCCATCCAAGGTCAACTCCGCGAGGGCTACCCCTACACGGAATTGATCGACGTTACCCATCGATAAAAACTTCTTTTCCCTCCAAATCGAAAATCAATGACCCGCTTCCAGTCCGATGGACATTCGTTACGCAACAAAATCCGAAAGAAAAATAATGAAAAATTTATTATTCTTATATAAAATCACTCGTAGAGTATGGTATTATCTTATAATTGAAACGGCAACGATACTATTTTTTTTATTCCTCCAGGTGGTAGATCATGAAAAAATCGAAATACGCTTTCACGCTTATCGAATTGCTGATCGTTGTGGCCATCATCGGCGTCCTCGCCGCCATCGCCGTACCCAATTTCATCAACGCCCGCCTGCGCGCGCTCATCGTCCGCGTCTACGCCGACGAGAAGGCGGTCAACGACGCCTATATGATGTACCGCCTGGACAATCCCGCCTGGCCGCCTCACATCGATGGCGATCCCGCCCAACACCGCTACGTTACTACGCCTATCGCCTATCTCACTACATCGATCTGGGACCCCTTTCAAAAGCCCGGCGTAACGAATTCCGCTTCCTTAGGATGGTATATGGGGCAGTATCACCAAGAACCAGGCCGTCAAATGCGCAACGAATTTATTGCAACGGGCGATCCGGCGGCGAAACGCTACGCGGAGCAATACAAAAACGCCGCCTTCTTTTGCCGCTCCGTCGGTCCTGATATGGATAAAGTTATGGAATACTCGCTTCCGTATGACATTACCAACGGCCTGGTAAGCCAGGGTACGCTTTGCTCCCCATTGCTTGCCGCCTGGGAAGACCGGTATCCTTTTAAATAATTGAAGAGAAACTCCCTCGCTTTCTCTGAAGACATCATTTCATGGATTGAAATCACGGCGGCCGCGTTGTCGATGGCCGCCTTTTTTAATTCAGCCTTTTCTTTCTATTGATGTTTTTTTCCCTTTCTATTAGTCCCTTGAAGTAAAGGAATCTTTCGACAGCCTAGTTCGATAACGCCTATCCGATTATGATAAAAAGAGCTTTTGGGCTCCTTTCAATCTATTGACGGTTTGAGGGCGTTATGGATATCTCGAATTATACGGAATGCCGTTTGTCTTTATTGCAATCCGTGGAAAAATTATTGGACATCCGCGAGGATTTGAAGAGCAAATACCTGGCGGCCTTCCCTTCTCTTCCCGATAAATTGAAATCGGCGCTGGATAGTTTGGACAAACACCGCACCCGCATGAAATCGGAACGGTTGTATGTCGCCTTCATCGGCGGATTCAGCGCCGGCAAGTCGTCGTTGGTGAACGCTATTCTGGGCGATTACATCCTGCCCGAAGCGCCGGAAATCACGACGACGGTTCCCACCTTCCTGCAAAGAAGCGCCAACGGCGGCAATCATGTCGAAATTCACTATCTTAACAAGGACGAAATCGACAACCTCGATTTCATGTACCGCAAGGAACTGATCGCCGCCTTTAACGCGCCGTCCTTCGAAAACATGCCCTATCAGAATCTGATTAGCGAAATCGACGGCCGCGCCAGCGACGGCGAAAACCGCACTCTGGTTCAATATTTCAAGAATTTCAACAACCTCAAAAACCAGCGCAAAGCGCTGCAAAATCCGCCAGTGAAGTCGGCTTCCCTGGATGAAGCGCGGGAGCTCATCGCCAACGAAAAAGAATCCGTCTTCATCGACCGGGTGGTCTTGAACATCGCCTGCGATCTGCCGGAAGACGTCACCTTCGTCGATCTTCCCGGCGTCAGCGTTCCCAATCCCCGCCATCGCAAGGTCACCTATCATTTCATCGAAAAGAAAGCCCACGCCGTCGTCTTCGTTTTGCTCGCTCTGCGCGTCTTCGACAAGGACGAACACGAGATCATGCAAATCATCCGCAAAGGCGACGAAGGCGTCGCTCAGAAAACCTTCTGGGTTCTCAACCGCTGGGACGGTCTCACCACCGATGAGCAGCGCCAGCGCACCGACCGCAATTTCAACCGCGCCATGAAGGACGATTTCGGCATCAACGACTACAAGTATTTCAAAACCAACGCGCTCTACGGCCTATTGGCGCAAATGCGCCTGCAAGACATCCCCATCGCCGATCCCCGCCTCGGCAACCATGAAATCCAATACCGCCAGGACTTGCAAACCCGATACCAAGGCAATCATCATCTGGTGCTGGAAGACAGCCAAATTTTGGAGTTGAAGGATTCGCTCTTCGATTTTCTCAACAACAAAATCCGCGATGTTACCATTCAAAGCTACGTCAGCCAATTGCGCAACAATATCTGTGATCCCCTTTATCAATTGTCGACGAACGTCAAGAAGGATTACGAATCCTACCTGGACAGCCGCATCGACAAAGATTTGAAGAACGACATCAAGACGCAGGCGGATTTGAAAGTCGCCGAGAGCAAGACCCTCATCAAAGAAAACATCGACGCCATGCTCACCGACGTCATCATGGACAAGTTGGAAAAATTCAAGAACAGCGACGAGCTCCAATCCGTGCGCGGGCACATCCTCGACACCATCACGCAAGGTTTGGAGACAGACGCCCAGCAGGCGTACATCGAAATCGTCAGCCAGCCTTACCGCAAGTTCCCCTACTATTTCGAAATCGAAACCAAAATCATCGACAAACTGAATTTATTAGTCAAGCAGAAATTCATCGAAGTGACTAAAGCCAACGTCTCCGCCATCTTCGACGAGTTCGTTATCAAAACCAATGCCGTCATCGAATCCCTCAACCGCGATATCGAGTTCGACCGCCTGTTCCAGGAAAACATTGACAGCATCCTTGACAAGCAGGGTTTCGTCACCACCATCCGCGGCATAGTGGACAACTACGCCCGCGATCTCGACGACATTCTCGTCTACAAACCTAAAAGCGTCTGGACGAAATGGCTGCGTCCGCTTGATCTCTGCGACAAATTACTCGACATCGCCAAAGTCGGCTACGACCGGCTGCATAGCAGCCAGAACGAAATCCAAAAAGAGGACTTACATCGCAAGACGCAAAAAATCCGCGAACTGCTTGGCGCGCATTACATCGAAAAGGCGGATAAATTCTATAATCACGTTTTGACGCACCTATGGACGGCCATCAAGGATCACTTGATTATCGTACGCGGAAAATTGGAGGAGATGCTCGACGACGACTATAAGCAACTGCTCCTCAAGCGTCTCGAAAACGAACTGCCTTCGCAGTACGAAGAGAAGAAAAAAGAGTTCAACAAACGCTGCCTTTTAGTCCGCGAGCTGTTGGACGAGTTGAATTGCGTTAACGACAATATTTCCCGCGTGCGGAGCCAGGTGTACGCTTGAAAGCCGCAGGCTTTCCATCCATGCAAGAAATTAGCGTATGATTGCCGCCCGATTCTGCTATAATAGCAAAATCAGCGATATTATGACTTGCATATCAATGAACCGAGAAAAGTGTTTATGGCGGAGATAAGCAGGTTTTTCGGCATCGTCATCGCGATGTATTACAAAGAGCATGGGATGCCGCATTTCCACGCCAAATGGAGGCCAGACCGGAGTTTTTTCCATTTCCGATTTAAAAATCATCGAAGGGCGTTTACCCAAGCGAGTGATCGCGCTAGTTCTCGAATGGGCGTTCGAACATCGAGATGAGTTAATGATAGATTGGCAGCTGGCTACGGCGAAAAAACCTTTGCAAAAGATATCTCCCCTAGAATAGGAGAAACAATATGCACTTTGTTAAAAACGCGGCCTATACATCCGAATATAAATTGCTGCTGTCTTTTGAAGACGGGAGCGTTAAGCTTGTTGATCTGGAACCTCATTTGGATGGAGAAATCTTCGAGCCGTTGAAAGATATGAACTATTTTAAAACGGCATGGGTCAATCCCGATATTGATACGATTATGTGGGACAATGGAGCGGATATGTCTCCTGATTTTTTGTACGAAATTGGAAAACCGGTTCATGAATGCGATTGTATTCATCTGACAGAGGCGAAACTATGAAAGGTGTTCAGTTCGTAATTGACGAAAACAGCCAGAAGCAGGCGGTTCTTATCGACCTTAAAAAACATCGAGAAATCTGGGAAGATTTTTACGATGCGCTGCTGGCGAAAGAACGCGAGAACGAACACAGGGAATCGCTTGAAGAAGTGATCGCGCCGCGCGTTGAAAGGAAACCGAGATGAAAATCGATATCGAGCGGGAAGACGACGGGCGCTGGATCGCGGAAGCGCCGGATTTGCCTGGAGTCATGGCCTACGGACTCACTCGATCCGAGGCCATTGTCAAAGTGGAAGCGCTGGCGCTTCGGGTACTGGCGGATCGGTTGGATCATGGCGAATCGATTCCGGAATTGAACGAACTGTTTGCGCTTCCATCATGACTCAATGGTCATCCAGCAAAGAGCGCCAGGTCCTTGCCGCGCTCCTTCGCATCGGTTGGTCGATCAAGCGCGAAGCGAGAGGTTCGCACCGCGTCCTTCAGCGATCAGGATGGCCAGACTATGTTTTCGCATTTCACGACCATGATGAGATCGGCCCGCGGATGTTAGGCCGCATTTCCAAGCACACTGGACTGAAACCTGATGACCTCTAAGAAAGCGGCGAACCAACCGCTCATGAAATGTTGAGCGGCTAATAATAAACCTCTTACGTGACGCCGCAGTCTTTCCGTCTCAATGCGCAAGAATTCGCCCGGCGTTCAATAAGCGTAGCGTACAGGCGATCAATGACGGGATTTCTTCAATACTCCTTTCGTTTGTTCCGCGACCGCCGAGCGGCTTATGGCGCCTGGCTAGTTATGTTATTGTCTTACGCAGCTGCGATTTATCTTTCTTCGGCTATCGATGGCCGTTTTTCCATTCTGCGCAGAATGCCGGAAGCCATCGCGCTGGCCGCCAGTTTCTGGCCGGCGGTTTGGGGGGCCGTCTTTGCCGCCGCATTGCTCCACGACGAACATAGCCGGGGAACGCTGGAAACGCTGATGACGCTGCCGCTTTCGCCGCATCGGCTAACGATCGCGATCGCCGTCGCCCCCGCCGTCATGACGGCGGCGCTCTTCATAGCCGTCGCTCCGGCGCCGTTGCTATGCCTTTCAACCCTGGAGAGCGCCCCTGATATCCGGAAAATCGCCCTCTTCTTCCTCATCGCCTTTCTTGTCGCCGAATACGCAATCTGGCGGGCGATTCATGCGGGCGCGCTGGGAATACCTTTGGGATCGAATATCATGAACACCATCAACGGGACGGCGATCGTCTATTATTTTTTACTCTTGATCGTTTATAGTCCCATCTTCACGGGTCCTCGGATGTTTTTTGCTTTTCTTCTAATTCTTTTTATTCCTTCTCTATTCCATAGAAAATCGCCAACGGAAAAACTCTTCGATTTGGAACGTCTGGAGCGCCTCGCCGATCCCCATCCAACCACGATCGCCGGATTGTTCGCCTTTCTGCGCCGCAGAGAAAAAACCATTTTCCCAAAAGAAGATGACGGCTCGAAATACATGACCCTGGAAACCATCCGCCAGCAAACCTTGGGCGGCCCGCTTCATCGGTTGGAATCCGTAAAAGGAGTCGCCTTATTCGGTCTGGTTATCTTCCTTCCTATTCTGACGCTCCTTGCCATATTCGACCATAAAACTAGCCTGATCGTCTTGCAATTCGTTTACGCCATCGCTCTCGCCGTTTCCGCTTTCTACGCCGCTTCCTACGTCATGCGGGAAACATTGGACGAGCGGCGCAGTCTGCGTCTCGATTCCATGCGCATTACGCTGATTCCCCTAAGCGAAATTCTGGAAGTCAAGGAATATTTAACCCTGTTGCTGCCCAACGCGGCGCTGAAATGGCTCTTTGGATACGTTGCCTTGCTGGCTCTACTCTCTGATCCTCTCGGAGCCATTCCTTTTCTCGCCGCCGCTGCGATTTATGGGCTGCAAGGCTGGCTTATGCTCCGCATCGCGGCGCGCCTGGGAATTCGCATTGGCTTGTCCGCCAAGGACGATCTCGAAGGAGTTCTATGGTCGGCCTCCACTCTCGCCGCCTGGATGCTTCTTCCTATGGGACTGACGTCGATCCCGCCGCATCCCGCATGGGCGAGTTCGTTCGCCTGCCTTTCTCCCATCGGATTGATTTACAGCGTACTAATGGATTACGCTTCCCTGCCGGTGTACTCCATAGCGCTGCTCGCCTTAGGTCTGGAGTGGATCGTCCTGCAATGGCTCGGCCAAAGAAACCGATATCGCCTGCTTTCTCCTTGGGCTTATGGTTCGTAGTCAATATTCTGGATAAATTAAAATTTTATACGTATAAGGAACTTGAAAGCAATCTTTTTCGAATTATTGGTGAGAGAGAGGCTACACAATTTATTTTAGAGCACGCCTTAAAGATGGATATGCTCATAAGGGTAGGTTTACGATTATAAAGAAAGTTTCCAACCAAAGGACTATTTAATATCAGGATCATGTAAATATCTCTTTGATTCCTATTCCCACTTTCATTATTAAAAATATAAAACCGAATGAGCAATAAAGGTATTATTTGCTTTTACAAAACCTTACAATAGATTTTTCATATTGCAACAA
>JBFMBP010000013.1 GCA_040755155.1 Candidatus Omnitrophota bacterium
CAACTACAATTCAATGTGTATACTATATTGATAGTCATAGATGGGATAAGGAAATTTGTAAAGGGGGAAATTATACAATCAATTATTTTTCGACGACTCTTCTTACTTCAGGCGGCTGAACTGTTACCTCCATTTCATAAATGAATTCGAGAATTTTGTTCAATGGATGTTGGTATCCATAGAGATTCTTTTTCCCAAAGAATCTATTGTAATTTTTAATATATTCGATGAGAAAGGATTCAATTTTTTCCAGGTGTTGACCTTCCTGGTAACAAATAATCATTTTATAAAATGGGATATCAAGATTGTCCTGATATACTTCTGGAGTGATGGTTGAATTGGAAAAGTGATTCTCAACTTCGTTGATTTTGGAAAGTGCTTCATTTGTATTGCCATCGATCGCCATACATAACGACATTGCAATATCACGAGCATAGGGTCTTTGAGTAGAAGAACTAAGTTTAGGATAGATATCCTCAATTGCCATCCGTTTGGGATTTAATATTTTATACTGATGTAGTCTTAGGAAGAAAATGATTAAATCATCTCCTAATCCATGAAATCTTCGGATCTCATTATTGTAATCATCCGTGACGGTCCGCTCATATTCATCTATTGTTAAAAGGTTGAAATTTCCGGTTTCCTCAAGTAATGCATTAATATTCCAGAAAGGGTGGCCCTTCCATTTTTTGACAATGCCTTGCTTCATCAAAGCCATGGCTTGGTCGATATTTCCCAGTCGCCCAATGAGTCTCGCTCGGGCAAGTTGAGCATACCCAAAGATTTCACTGTCTTCGTTGATTATGCCAAGGAAATCATTAATCGAGTTTAAAGCATCTTCATTTTTTTCCAGGGTAAGTGAAAAATGGATTAAATTATCTATAGATTCGATCCGAACATCCATATCAGTTGAGTTTTGTAACTCTTGTTTAGCTTGTTCAAATTTTTCGGTGGGAAATAAATTAATACTACCCTCATCGGATGCAGCAAGAATAGGGTTATCACCTGCAAACGCAACCACCGAACAATTAATAATCAATGCGAAAACGATTATTTTCATGCTTTTTACCCCTTTTTTCTGTTTCTCAACTTGGAACCAATCTCAAAATTCCTAATTTTTTCTTCCGCCGTCGATGATGCCCGCACTCCCGGAAATTACAAGAAAAAAGTAAAAATCGCCCACGCCGCCGCGCCTGCCGTCAGCGATTCTATTATGCTGCCGATGGAATGCAGTTTGTATCCCGTCAGCGCGTCCATTTTGGAAAATTGCGTTACCACCCAAAAATAACTGTCGTTGGCGTGGGAGACGAACATCGATCCCGCTCCGATCGTTACTACGGCTAGCGCCACTTGCGGAGGAGTAACGAATCCCAACGAGACCGCCAGCGGTTTGAGAATCGTCGCGGTCGTAATGATGGCGACCGTAGATGAGCCTTGAGCGGTTTTGATGGCGGCGGCGAGCAGAAACGGCAGCCAGATTCCTAGATTCATTTTCATCAGCGGTTCGCCGACGGCGTCCTTGATGCCGGAGTTTTTCAATACTTCCCCAAAAGAACCGCCCGCTCCCGTAATGGCGATGATGATGGCGGCGCTGGTCAGCGCCTCGCCTACCCAACCCGTCGTGGAAAACATGGACGGTTCCTTCTTCTTGGGCAAAGCGAATGCGATAAAGACGCCAATCAGCAAAGCAACGACCGGGCTGCCTATGAATAAAAGAAAAGATTTCGTCCCGCCTTGGCCGAAGGGATTCGATGGATAGGCGGCGATGGAATTAAGAACAATTAGCGCCAAGGGCATAAGAATGGGAATCATAGAAATAGCGGCGCCAGGAGCGTCGGCGGCTCTGCGCCGCAATTCTTCTTCCGAGAGTTCCGGCGCGGGATCGATCCATACTCGCGAAGCGCAAGTCATGGCGAAGAGCCAGCCCGCCATCATGGCGATGAAGGCCACTATAGCGCCGTACATAATCACCAAGCCAAGGTCGGCTTTAAGCATTTCCGCCGCGAATATGGGGCCGGGCGTAGGCGGAACCATCGTATGCGTTGCGTACAATCCCAGACTCAACGCGATGGCGCAGGAGGCGAGGGTTATGCCGCTCTTTTTACATAACGCCTTGGCTAACGGCGTTAGAATCACGAAGCCGGAGTCGCAAAAAACGGGGATGGAGACGATATAGCCGATAAAGGACATGGCGAGCGGGACGTTTTTCTCGCCGGTCAATTTCAATATCTTTCCTGCAATGGCGAACGCGCCGCCGGATTTTTCCAAAAACACGCCGATAATCGTTCCGGCGATGATGACGATTCCGATTTTTCCCACGGTATCGCCGAAACCGCCATTCACCGATTTCACGAGTTCCGCCAGGGGCATTCCCGAACAGACGCCGAAGCCGAACGCCGTCAATAGCAATACCAGAAACGGATGCAACTTGAATTTGGCGGTTCCCAAGATGATAAAGATGACGGAGGCGGCGAGAAGCAGACCCAGGCGCATGATTTGGTTTTCCCGATTGGAGAATGGATAAGATAGGTGAGGCTCTTGCAAAAATGATTAAATCCGCTTTTCAATTCTCCCCCCAAGCTTGGGGGGAGTTAGAGGGGGGTTGATTTTAATGGACTTACGTTAACCCCCTCCTGACCTCCCCCAAGTTTGGGGGAGGAATAAAAGAATTTTGCAAGAGGCTCAAGTATAAGCTAATTGCGTTAATCTAATGGAATCCTTTGACGAACTCAAGACTATATTGTTGAAAATGATATAATGCTTCTATCGGACTAATATAATGAAAGGGGGAAAAGATATGAATACGCGGACGAGAGGTTTCACGCTGATCGAATTGTTGATCGTCGTCGCCATTATTGGAGTTCTCGCGGCCATCGCCGTTCCGAACTTCTTGAATGCGCAGGTCAGAGCCAAAGTGGCGAGGACGGAAGCGGATATGCGCAATCTCAAAACGGCGATCGAATCCTATCAACTCGATTACAACAATTTTCCCATGGCGCGCTACAATCCCATCACCCATGAAACCGGCCAAATCAAACTCTCCAACCGCTTTATCCCGCTTACCACGCCCGTCAGCTACATGAGCGCCATCCCCAGCGATCCCTTCTGGAATCAATTAAGCGCAGAACGGCCCGATTTCTTCGATACCTATGATTATTTCGACAACTGGTCGGGCGTGAATTACGATAAAGGGGAAGCCGGATCGGGAACGCGAGGGTATAGTTACCGTCTCGCCAGCGCCGGGCCGGATAATGTCATGTGTTGGGGCAATCCGAGCCACTTTTTCGACGCCAAGCATTCCGGCGCCGACTATAATTCGTCCAATGGCGTCGTATCCGACGGCGATATCGTGACGGTAGGGGGTTCGGTGGTCAATTCCCGCTGGGTGGTGGAATATCCATTGACGCAATATCCGCGATGATAACAAACCTGGATATTTACTCTCTGGCCGTCTTCAAATATTCCAGAAGTTTCAGCCGTCCCATTCGGGCGTAGAGCATTTTCACGCGTTGATAGCCGGTTCCATAGGGGGAGTCGCGGCGGGATTCCAATTTTTCCAGCGCTTCTTTATAGCCTTTCATGCGCAGCGTCTCCGCCGCGCACCATTGGGCGAAGCCTTCCTTGAGTTCTTTGGATTGATCGAGAGGGCAGTTTTCCGCCTGCCAGGCGTGGGCGAATTCGTGAGCGGCGGTTTCGTAAAGCATCTCTTCCGGCAAGCCGTAGAGAAGATAGATATCCGATTTGCCGTTTTTCAATCGATATAATCCCAACTCTTCGCCATAAAGCGGGCTGTCGGAAGAACCGCCATTTTTGGCGGCCAGAGCGCCGACGGACGATTCACGGTTCAATTGCTCGACATGCAACTCATAGGGCTGCGTCACATTCAATCCCAGCCGCGTACGCGCCAGGCTTTCCGCCGTCTGCATGATTTTCGTAATCTGCTTCACGTCGATAATCGCCCGCCGGTTGCAGGCGTCGCAAATGGAGCGTCCGTCGGGAAATTTCCAAAAATGATCGCCGACGGGTACGCCGCAGATATAGCATTTATCCCGGTGCAGTTTGCAATCGGAGCAATAGACGCCGTCGGAAAATTTGAATTTGAAATATTCTCCGGTAATGGCCTTGCCGCAGGCGGCGCAGTGCGGCAATTTGGGCAAGCAGCGCCAACAAGCCCCCGAATCCTTATCCAGCTTGCCGGGAGGCGTTGGCAATTTGCATACGGAACACTTGGGATAGGCGTCGTAGCATCGCTCGCAAAAAATCTCGCCGCCCTCTTTCGAACTGTAATAATGTCCCTTGATGCGAAGCCCGCAAAGTGAACAGTATTTGGCTTCGGCGATGCAGGATCGGCAAAGCCTTTCCCCTTTATAAATTGTGAGGTTTTGCGGATTGTTAGGCAGGTTGCAGGCTTGGCAGCGGGGTTTGGTTTGATCGCAAGCCAGGCAGACCGTCAGCGTCTGCGAATTATTGGCATATGTAATGTAACGCCCCTGAATTTCCTTGCCGCATAAATCGCACTTGAGACCGGCGATGGACTCGGCGGCCCCCAATAGGCTCCATAAAAAAATGCAAAATAATAACGCTCGTCTCATGATTCTTTTCGTTTTTCATTATATCGTAAAATTCCTTTTTCACAATGAAAAAACGAATCGGCGAAACCAGCGGGCTTATTTCTGTTTTATTTCAGTTCAAACATCCGTCGGGTGGGCTTCAAGGCAAAGGGTTGCTCTTATCCCTCATTGAAACCAAAACATGCGCAAAATCAATAAATCAATGGCATTGACGGCGCCGTCGCCGTTAATATCGGCTCGCGTGCGCAGATTAGGCGTCGCCGTGGGCATAGGAGTTGGAGTCGCCGTTAATGGCGGCGTTGGCGTGGGCGTTTTCGCAGGGGTGGGAGTAGGCGTTGGGGTTCCTTCGATGGCGTAAACGAATTTCGTGAGATCCATGACGCTCCAGGGCGCGGTTTTATCGTAACTCAGATTGTTGGAACTTTTTGAAATGGAAAAAGCAAGAAGGTTGTTATTCAATTTATACTCGAAACCGGAACGGCTTTCCCCGGGCAGTGGAGTGGCGCTGCGGGCGGGAACGCCGATGTTGATTTTTTGGGAGAAATCGAAATGATAATAGCGCAAAACCGTATTGACGATGCCGTCGCCGTTGATATCCCGATTCGAAGAATATTCGTCGTGAAGAAATATCATATATCGCCCGTCTTGGGGAAGAATGACCGATCCGGGAACGCCGTCCTCTTCCGTATCCCATATTTTTTTGGTTTTCAAATCCAAGTAATAAAAACGCTTGTTGTCGGAACTGCTATCGGCAAGACTGGAAAACACGATGCGCGAATCGGACGAGGCTTCCAATCGGGCGCCGCTGATCTCCTGGCTTTCGATGGCTAGCGCACGGATCGCCGTCGGCTTTTTCCCCGTCTTTTGGGCGTAATCCACGGGGATTTTCGTTGGCATGGGCGTAATATTCTGAGCCTGTCCCGCTTGGACGGCGAAAAGGAAAAGCCCGGCGAGAAAACCTGCGATTTTCCTGCCCATTTTACGAGGAGTCGGAATCATGATTCGATAAGGATTATGAAACATTGAATTGCCCTTTCTTCTTGCATACCTTTCGAATTCGATATCGCAACGGCGCCGCGCATCGCTATGAAATCATTTTATGGTTAGGAATGCATGAATCCAAAAACGCTGGGGAAGATAATCGGTCGATATTCCCATCATATTGCAGCTGAGAGAAATAATGAATCCATCAAAGCCGATTTGGAATGAATTTTCCGCATTGCGAAAAATGACGGCAATAATGATGAACTAGATATTCGTCTCATTTCACGCAAGCGAATGGATTAGCGATCCCGAACAAGAGGATCCGCAGCCGGCCGTGCAGCCGAAACAATGTTCGCCGGTAACGATGGGGCGATGGACGAGAACGGCGGGATCGAAATCGCGGATATGACGGGGGACGGAAGCATCGACGCCCCAACGCAGCGCCAGGTTGAAGTCGCAATCGAAAAGCGTCCCGTCCCAATTCACGTTGATTTGATGGCGGCACATCAGATAGTCCAGCGTTTCGGGATTGAAAGAATCCATGAGGAGCCGCAAGTACTCTCCGTCTTTTTTCTGCTGGCGCAACGCGGCGAGGAAACGCCCGATGGGCATGTTGGCGATGCAGATAAGATGGGTGAATTCAACGCCAAAGCGCACTTTCAGTTCGCGGCGGTAATCTTCCTGCAATGCAGCTTGTTTGGGGGGAAGCAAAGGGCCGAGGGGATTGTAAACCAGGTTCAAAGGCAATTCGGGTTCGATCCCGTATCCATAAGAATTCAACAATAGCAGCGCCTGAATGCTTTTGGCGTAAACCCCCGCTCCGCGCTGCGAGTCGACATTTTTCTCAAGATAACAGGGCAGGGAAGCGGCCAGAGGAATTTGCCGATCGCGTAAGAAGGCGGGTATGTCCTTCATTTCAGGTTCCAAAAGAACCGTGAGATTGGTGCGGACTTGCGTTAAAAAACCTTCTTGGCGTAAAAGTTCCACAAACCGGAGAAAATGGGGATGGAGTTCAGGCGCGCCGCCGGTGATATCGATCAGGCGGCAACGGCTTTTACGAGCCGCCTCGGCGACCATCTCCATGATTTCCCAACTCATCGATTCGCGGCGGCGGGGAGAGGCGGCGACATGACAATGTACGCATTCCTGGTTGCAAACTAATCCAATATTCGCTTGGATCGTATCCAAATCGGCGCAGCGCAAAGAAGAACTCATTGTTTCCAATATCCGCCGCTCGAAATCGTTCATGCCTTGGCTCTTTTCTATCAGTAGGTTGGGCTAAAAGCGAAGCGTAGCCCACCATTTTCTATTTGTGAATCGGTATCATTTTATCGTGAATGACGGCATAAACCAATTAAGTAGAACGAAATTTGCTTTTCCAATGAGCATGAATAGAAGGCGCGGGTAATCCGATCGCATAAAACGAGATAAATCGAGGTTTTTTCTTTATCTGACCGCTTTTCCCTCGTCTTTAATCGTTGTTATTAATTTTTTTTTGACAATCAGTATAATATCATTATACTTAATAGGCTTGTAAAGAATGATTTAAACCTTTTTTTCTAGACTAGCGCTTAACGTTTGATGGGACCCGTCGATATTACCGTACAAGAGGTTTTAATGGTGGCTCGCAGTAAACAAAAGAGCATGAAACAAGATAAGCCTCTTCCATTGAAAAAGTTATCCGAGGCGTTTGTGAATATGACGGTGCATACCCAAGAAGCCGTGGCCGATGCTTGGCGGGAAATGGACGGCGACCGGCGCCGGGAAATTCTTTCCGTTCCCTTGTTCGCGCTGGCGTTAATTTCCCTGTTGGCGCTGCTTTCCTACACTCCCGCCGACATGTCCGCCTATCAAAGTTGGGGCGGAGAACAACCGATTCATAACTGGATCGGCAAACCGGGCGCCTGGCTGGCGAATTCGATCATTTTTCTCTTTGGCGCGGCGGGGTATTCTCTACCAGCCTGGCTGCTGTTTTGGGGAATCGACCGTCTGCGAAACGGATCCAATTCGTCTATCCGCTTTTTACGTATCGCGGGATGCTTGCTACTGTTAATCGCGACTTCGAGTTTTTTAGGACTCGCGTCTTCCTCCGTCAACCGCAGCCTAAGCGACGAACAATTGTGGCGCATAGGCGGGGCTTTGGGGTATACGCTCTGCAAACGGCTGGCGCAATTAGGCCAGGCGGGGGCGTTCATCGTCAATCTTTCCCTGATGGCGGTAACGGCGCTGTTCTGTACGCCCATTCTCTTTGCCAACGCCGTCAGAAGAGCCGCTGAAACCATAACGTCGCTGGGCGCCAGAACTCAGCTCGATGACGAGGATTGCGAAGAGGATTATGAAGCCTGCGAGGACGAATCGACATCGTCTCTGAAGAGATATTCCGGAAACAGAATCGTCTTGCAACCGTTGCGAGAAGGCTGCGGCATCGATGCGGAACCCATGATTTCCATCGAAGGCGATAACTGGCGCGAACTGGATAGTGAAAGAGCGGCGGCGCTGCCTCCCCTGGAGATAAAAGACAGCGGCGAATTGCGCATCGTCACCCGCGAGGAAGAACCGTCCGCCGAAATCGATCTCGGCGTCAATCTGATTCAAACCCCAACCCATGACGACTATCAACTGCCCCCCATCACTCTGCTGGAAAAGCCGGAAAACGCCCGCCCGGAAGTAGAGCGGGAGGAGATTATCTATAATTCCCAAATCCTGGAACAAACGCTGAAGGATTTCAACATCGCCGCCAAAGTAGTGGAGGTGAATTATGGCCCCACCATCACTTGCTATGAGTTGGAACCGGCGCCGGGCATTAAAATCAGCCGCATCGAAAATCTGGTCAACGACATCACCCGCGCTTTGAAGGCCATCAGCGTGCGCATTGTCGCGCCTATCCCCGGCAAAGGAACGGTGGGCGTGGAAGTGCCTAACCGCACCCGCCTGGACGTGCTGCTGCGGGAACTGATCGCTTGCGAAGCCTATCAGAAGAAAAAGTCGAAACTGAATATTGGCCTGGGTAAAACCATCAGCGGCGAACCCTATATCACCGACCTCGTCAAAGCCCCGCATCTCTTGGTAGCCGGCGCTACCGGTTCGGGCAAATCGGTCTGCATCAATACCATCATTACGTCGATTCTTTATAACGCCGCGCCGCACGAAGTCAAACTGCTGCTCGTCGATCCCAAGCAAGTGGAATTGGCGCTGTACAAAGACATCCCTCATCTCCTCTCCCCCGTGGTCACCGATTGCAGGAAAGCGGGAGCGGCCTTGCGCTGGGCGGTGGAAGAGATGGAAACGCGCTACCGCTATCTCAAAAAAGCCAGCGTGCGCAATATTAAAGAATACAACGCCAAACGCATGGCCCAGCAAATGAAAGAATTGCCGGAAACGGAATCGTCGACTGTCTTGCCCGGCTTTTTGCCCTATATCGTCATCATCATCGACGAACTAGCCGATCTGATGATGGTGGTGCGGGCGGAAGTGGAAGCGGCGATCGCGCGGCTGGCGGCGATGGCGCGCGCGGTAGGCATCCACCTGGTGCTGGCGACGCAACGCCCATCCGTGGACGTTCTGACCGGCGTCATCAAGAATAATTTTCCCGCCCGCATTGCGTTCCAGGTCTCCTCGACCACCGATTCGCGCACGATCCTGGACATGAAAGGCGCCGAGAGCCTCATGGGCCGGGGCGATATGCTCTTCTCGCCCGGCGGCGCCAATAAACCCATCCGCATCCAAGGCGCGTTCATCTCCACCGAGGAAGTGGAAGAAGTCGTGGATTTCGTCAAATCGCAGCAGGATGTGGAGTACGTGCAGGAAGAATTCACTCCCCTCGAAGACGAATCCGCGCCGAGCGGCTATGGCGGCGACGATACCGAATCGACGGACGATTTGTACAACGAGGCCGTAAATATCGTTCTGGAAAACGACGCCGCCTCCACTTCGCTGCTGCAACGGCGGCTGAAGATCGGCTATGGCCGCGCCGCGCGACTGCTGGACTTAATGGAAGAACGCGGCCTCGTCGGCCCCCCGCGCGGCAGCAAACCCCGCGAAGTCGTGATGAACAACCTTCCCTAACGGATCCATCTTCCCTCTTGACAATCGCTCTTTAATTGTATGAGAATCAAATAACTCTACTTTTGCAATATAATCGTTATTTTGGCCGTCTGTCGCGCCTGATAGGGTTACGGCATTTATCTTGTAGAAGCATTTTTCTTATTGCGATGCAGGCGGACTGGCCGGTATAGGAAAAACGAATGATCAAGATCGGATTCATCGACAGGCTTCATATGTTGTTTATCAGGCTTATTGACAATGTGCAGGCTGGCATTTTGAAAAGCTATCCGATCTTTACTTATATCGTGAGCCACGCTCCCCAAAAATACGGGGCGCGGGCATGCGGTTATCGCGCATTCAAAGAATTCCTTATTGCCTATAGAAATGCGCCTGCGTATAAGGATTTTCTTGATCGGTGCGGCTGGACTTGTACGACGCGCGATGCCAATGTGCTCTTTAAGACGCTGCCTGTCAGCGATAAGGCGAACTATATTTTGCCCTATCGGACAGAGGACAGATGTCTTCATGGAAAGTTTTTGTTTAAAGGCGTTGTGATCGATGAGTCGTCAGGGGCTACCGGGATTCCCTATAATTGGGTGAGAAGCCAGCGAGAGAGGGAGGTCGTTAAGAATCTTATAGGAGTATATTTACGATATTGTTTCGGCAATAAGAAGTTTATTGTTCTCAATACGTTTAGTATGGGGGCATGGGCGACCGGATTCAATATGGCGCTTGCGGCTCAGAGTCTGGGAGCCGTCAAGTCGACCGGTCCCGATATCGAAAAAATTTTGCGTACGCTGCAGTTCTTCGGGAGTAAATATCCCTATATTCTTAACGGCTATCCGCCATTTCTCAAACATCTTTTCGATGAAGGCGAAAAACGGGGATTCGCGTGGAAGGACTATGAGATCCATGCAATTGTCGGCGGCGAGGGGATGTCGGAAGGATTGCGCGATTATTTGTTGCGGCATGCAAGAACGGTATTCTCCGGTTATGGAGCCTCCGACCTTGAGATTGGGATTGGCGGCGAGAATCCTTTGACGGTCATGATTAGAAAACTATGTCTTAAGGATCCGGCGCTTAAGAAAACGCTCTTTGGCGGCGATCATAGGCTGCCGATGTTGTTTCAGTATAACCCCCTCGATCATTTTATCGAGATTATCGACCGCGAAATCGTCGTTACGATAAGCAAGCCGTGGACGCTTTCGCCGCGGATACGATATAACATCAAGGACGAAGGCGGCATGATGACCTTCGACGATATGAAGGAAAGGCTGCGATTGCATAATATCGATTTATTCGGGTTGGAGAGAAAATGCAATTATCCTCGTTGGTATCTGCCGTTTTTATTCGTTTACGGGAGAAAAGATAGTACGGTTTCAGTGATGGGCGCTAACATTTATCCTGAAGATGTAGAAAGTATAATCTATTCGGATATTGTTTTGGCGGGCAGCATTAATTCATTTTCTATTTCGCTGGAAGAAGACGCCCAAGGCAATCCGCGTCCTTGTTTTGAATTTGAGTTATTGGATATAAATCAAAAAGACAAAGTAGAAGAAAAGTTGAGCGCTCTATTATCTTCGGGATTGGCGAAATTGAGTTTGGATTATAAGAAAGCCCAAGAAGAATATCCTCAGGCAATGGAGCCTGTTTTAAGGATTTTTCGTATGCAAGAGGGGCCTTTTAAAGACAATCAAGATCGAATAAAAAAGCGCTATGTTAAACAAAATATAAAGAAGTTATGAAAAAGTCTTTATCCGTACTTTCAGATGCCAAATGAACGTTCGAATTCAGAGGCGATCTGCGGGCAGATGATCGAAGCCCGATATCGGCTTGGAGATAACCAAGAGGAAACCGGAGTAGTCATCTTTAGCGCCTGTTCTGTGCGCAAGCATGTGGAGAGTAAGGTTTGGTCTGAAGTCGGCCTTCTTGTTAAACGAACGACGAACGGCCAATTTTCGGCATCGTCGGCTGCATGGTCAATTGTTACCGCGAAGAGATATTTCAGCGCACGCCGTACGACTTTACTCTTACAGCGGCGGCTGAAGATCGGATATGGCCGCGCCGCGCGCATGTTGGACTTAATGGAAGAACGCGGCATCGTAGGCCCCCCGCGCGGCAACAAACCCCGCGAAGTAGTGATGAACAATCTTACCTAAATCATCCTCTCAACGCAGAGACTATCGGAATGGCAGGATGAATCGCGTTTTTTATCCGTTGCGTTTTTGAAACATTTCGAAGATCATAGGGTGGATCGAGCGAAGCGAGCCTTACCAATGTCTATGCAATCCATTAGGGTGGACGGCTCATCTGGAGATTCGCTCTCCCTAAATTCTCATACTAACAAAAAGAACCATTGGGTGGACTCAAAGCGAAGCGCAGCCCGCCATCATAGGCGACACAGTGACAGGGAGACAGGGAGACAGGGAGACAGGGAGACAGGGAGACAGGGAGACAGGGAGACAGGCGCGTAGGGTGGGCTCAAAGCGAAGCGTAGCCCACCTATTCTCAGAGTCTCAAATTGGATTACAATCGAAAATGAATATCCGTATCTTGGCTGATCCTATCGTCGGAAAAGGGGAGCAACATGCCTAACGAATTGAATCGCAGAACATTCATCCAGCAGTCGATTCTAACGTCGGCGGGCGGCGCGTTGGCGATGCGGGCGAATGGGGAGGAGTCGGACGAGAAACAAACGCAGCCGCAAGCCGCCGATTCGCTGCCGAAAGGGAAGATCGGCGATTTGATGGTCAGCCGTATCTTGCTGGGAGGCAACCTGCTGACCCATTTCACCCACAGCCGCGATTTGAAATACGTCTACAACCTGGCGGCGCAATACAACACGGAAAAGAAAATCCACGAAACCCTCGCTGTGGCCGAAGCCCACGGCGTCGATACCCTGGTGATCCATACTCAGCCCTGGGCGATGAACGTCATTAAGAAATACCGGGATGAGCTGGGCGGCAAGATCAAGTGGATTATCTGCCCCACGGCGGAAATCAACGACTCGATGGAGGAATATCGCCAACAGGTTCAGCAAGTCGTCGAAATGGGCGTGGAGGCGATTTATCTTTGGGGCGTGCGGGGCGATCAACTGGTTTCTCAAGGACGAGTGGATTTAATCACCAAAGCGGTGGAAACGGCCAAACAGTTCGGCGTCCCCTCCGGCGTCGGCGCGCATAATATTCAAGTCATCGCCGAATGCGAGAAAAACAAAATCGCCGCCGATTTTTATATTAAGACATTCCATCATCATAACTATCCCACCGGACCAAAACCGGAAGAGCTCAAGAGTCCGATAGCGGAAATTCCCGGCTATTGGTGCAGCAATCCGCAAGAAGTTATCGAGGTCATGAAACCGTCGACCAAGCCTTGGATCGCCTTCAAAGTCATGGCGGCGGGCGCCATTCCCCCGGAAAACGCCTTCCAATACGCTTTCGACAACGGCGCCGATCATATCATCGCAGGCATGTTCGACTTCGAAATCGCGGAAGACGTGCGCATCGCCAAAAAAGTATTGGCCAACGTCAACCGCACGCGACCGTGGAGAAGCTAGAAACTCATGTTATGCGTAATAAAAAGGAAAGAGGCTTATTATTATCGCTGTTTTGAATCGCAAAAACGCAAAAGAAAAAGAAAATCACGAAAAAAAACGTTGACGCAAGAGATCGCGCTTTGAGAACGATTTTTCCGTGGAATCCAAAAGAATCCGCGATATCCATGATTCGATAATTTCGTGGAATTCGAGCCTTTTCGTAGTTTCGCGATTCAATAAGATAAACCAAAATAACTCCATCGTGTTTTTTATTCCGCGTACCATGAGTTAGTAAGATATGTTCTCTTATTCTCGTCGCAATTCTCCCCCGCGCCGCAGCTGCGCTTTCAGATTGCGCCGGATTTCCTGCAGAACGTCGCGGTGGTTGTAGTAATCGGCGTAAGTCCACGGCAGTTTGGCGAAACCGTCTTTTTGGTAGATCATCGTCACTTCGGCGTAGATGCCCTGGCCGAGATAAATGCGGTGGCTGAAAGGCTTGGTGCTGAGCAGCGCCAGATGTTGCAGCGCCATATAGCCGGGATCGAGATTGATCCGCCGCGAACCGTTCTCGGTCCATTCCTCTTCCCATCGATTGGTGACGATTTTGAACTCGGCGATCTTTTCCGGCGAGATGAGGTTTTGCAGCGACAGGTAGCGCCGGACGAGATTTTCCCCCATCTCCTTTCGATAATAATCCGTCTCCACGAAGGGAAACGGCTCGCTGAGATAATCGATAGGGCCGAACCGCCCCTCAATCCGCTTCAAGGCTTCCTCGAAAACGGCGGCATCGCGATAAAGAACGCCGAAGATAGGTTTGACGGGAGTAGGCGGCGTGAATTTTCCCAAAAATCAAGGCTCCTATTGGTTACTATTAATGACGATTCGGCAAAAAGTATTGATGATACTATCGGGTGACTACCTATTGTGGCGCAGGCATCTTGCCTGCGATATATCTTGTGCAGGCTGGAAGCCCGCACCCCCAAAAATTGACTTTTTGCCGTTCCGTCATTAATAGTTTCGATTGTTGTCATCGAAACTATCGGCAATTTTGTTTATGTAACTCCTGTTTCTCGCACTGGGTAATTAAAGGAGGCTCTTACTATCGCCGTTTGAATCACGAAAACGCGATATGAAAAAGAAAAACACGAAAAAAAAATCGTTGACGCAAGGAACCGCTTTGTATGTAAGATTTTTCCGTGAAATCCAAAAGAATCCGCGATATCCGTGATTCGAATATTTCGCGGAATTCGAGTTATTTCGCGTCTTCGTGATTCAAAAACGCAACCGATATAAAGCCCAATCACTACACGTAGACGGTTCCTCCAACGCACATGCGTGAAGCCTGCACTCACAGGCTGCATAACGTGAGTTAAATAATTCTGCTAATGTTAGCGCTTCTAATAGATTCGATTACTATCTTGGCATACTGGCAAAATCCATCCGCCGTCAGTTCGTCCGCCGCCGCTGCCAATGTTTTCAGCGAAATACTTTTGGTCTTGTATTGCGCCAGTTGATTTTTGGTTAACAAATAGAAGCGCCATTGATTCAAATCAAGCGCATTCCATAATAAGGTATTTTTTTCTATTTGTACGCAAAAAACGTATAAGTCCGCATTGTAAGTGGATATTGGCGCATATTGGTTTGTTTCTGCGTTCAACTTGCGTCCGCATAATCCCGAAAACACAATTCTGGAGGGCTGTTTTTGCTTCCATGTTTGCAAATATGCCGACGCTTTCACTTCAATCTTAATTCCATTTTCCATTATCAAATCCCATTCCGCCCATGAATCGCGAACGGAGAGAGGAATATCCAGCAATTTGGCTACTAGCCATTCGGCGAAAACGCCCCGGATATCATTGGAGCGAAGATCGCTGAACGCCCATTGCCAGAAATCGAGAACCGTATTGCGAATCAGTTCATTTTGCGAACTATCCAAGTATTCGCCGCCCGTCAGACGATTGGGTTTCACATATTCTAGCCAAACTGAATTTTCCATTGTTGAAATAATCTACTCGCCCCCCCGCTCAATAAGAATCCATTCTTCGGGGATGCTCCCTTTGGCCAGGAGTTCGTAGGCGATTTCGTCCATGAACCGCTCGCCCCAATCGTCCACCAAAAACAGCCGCTCCCCGATCTCTACGCAGCCGTCCTCTCCGCCGGGCGTAACCGGTTCGCTGCGCCAGAGCAGCGGGCCGCCCGGCGTTTCGTAGCCTTTGCAGACTAAGGTTTTCGGCGCGTCTCTTAAATAATAAAGCCCCAGCGCGGCGGAAAGGGGGGAGTCCAAGGCGTCGGGTTCGCCTTCGAAGTCGTCGAGCGGTTCCTCGCAGTATGCGCGAAGCAGTACCCCGTCCTCGTCGATCAGATAAATCTCTACGCGTTCGTTGGGTTCCATGATAGAAGCCGTCTGGCGCAAGCGCCGTCCGCATCGGTTCGCTGAGATCGGGACGAAGGATTAGAGGATTTCCAATTTGACCTGGGCAAGCCCTTGAGCGACGAAATCCAACTTCGTCGCTACTCCATAAGAAACGTCGATGATGCGCCCATTTTTGAACGGTCCCCGGTCGTTTATGCGCACGACGACGCTGCGGCGGTTTTCCAAATTGGTAACTCTCACCTGCGTTCCGAAGGGCAGCGTGGGGTGGGCGGCCGTCATGGCGTACATGTTGTAGGTTTCGCCGCTGGCCGTGGTGCGTTTATGGAATTCCCTTCCATAATACGAGGCTTCGCCGACCAGTGGGCCTGATTCCGCCGTTTCGCCCGGCGCTAATTCCTGGGGCTTTTTCGCCGACTTCTTTTCGGCGCCCGAACCTAGGCCGAATGTGGGGATGGGAATGGGCACTCGGACGATCTTAAAAGCCGCACAGCCTTCCATGAACAACAATAGCGCGCAAAGAAAAGACGCCAAGAGCCATCGGTTTTTACGTGAATTTCTCAACCCTGTCATAATTCCCTCATGGAATACAAAAGTAGTATGGATAATCTTATCCTTCTATTGAAAACATCGGCCGGCGTTTGGGCCGGTCAATGGGATTGTAAAATAGAGGCGGGACGGGAACGCTGCACGATGAAAGTGATCTCGTTTCCTTTATCGTTGAAACGCACTTCATGAGTAAATTGCGTGATGAGAAAAACGCCGCGTCCATGGGTTTTGAATAGATTGGCAACTTCTCTGGGGTCGATGAGTTTGGTACGATCGAAACCATCGCCCTCATCCCTGACAGTAACGGCAATGCAATTGGATTTGAAAGCGGCTTCCACCAGAATATCTTTTTCCTCCGCGTTGCGGTTGCCGTGGATGATGGCGTTGAGGAACGCCTCGTCCATCGCCAACCGAAGATTGAAGCAGGCCTCGCTGTCGAATTCGTATTCCTTAGCCTGATCCAGAATAGTCCGCTCCACAGGATAGATGTTCTCTATCTTGCTTTTGATTTGGAATTGGAGTCTTTTATCCATAAACCGATAACGATTCCTTATGGTTTTTTCGTCAAGAGCCGTTTTTAACCATTCTATTCCTAGTTTAATACTAAAGTGGCCTTCTCAATCCGTCAAGAGTAAATTTACTTTCGGCGGGGAGTTGTCTTGCCGAGACGAATCGCCTTGCTTACAATGAATTTATGAACGATAGCCTAAACCTCAATCTCTTCTTTCGCTTTATACCCTGCGCGGCGAAGGGATGGCCCCATCTGGCGCTGACGGGCGAGTCCGTCTGCTGGGAAGCGTTGGACGATCGAGCGGCGTATAAGCGCAAGGTTCTCGGCGCTCTACGGCGGAGCTGTTCTTTAGCGGGATGGATATTGGCGGGAGTGGATTTTTCCGGCGAAGATTTTCGCGGCGCCGATCTCTTCAGCGCTTGTTTGGCGCGATGCGATTTTTCCCGCGCCGATCTTTCCGGCGCCAATCTCTCCCACGCCCATCTGGAAGCGGCGATTTTGCGCGAAGCCAATCTGGCGGAAGCAAACCTCGAATTCGCCATCCTGGGACGCGCCGACCTCCGCCGCGCCAACCTCGCCGGAGCGCGCTTGCAACGCTCCAATCTTGTCGGAGTCCTGGCGCAGGAAGCCGATTGCTCCCGCGCCATGTTTTATTATTCCCGTCCCGGCAACGCCGATTTTTCCCGCTCCGTCTTTTACGGCGCCGATATTACCCGAGCTATCTTCCGCCGCGCCCGGCTGATTGGCGCCGACCTTTCCGGCGCCATAGGAACCGCCAATTTCGAAAATGCGGATTTGACGGGAGCCAAGCGATGATTCTCTTCCAGCCCTTTTTTCATAAAGAGGCGAACGAAGCCAATACTTATATTGTTGGCTGTGAGAGGACGGGAGAGGCGATTCTCGTGGATGCGGGCAGCGATTCGCCGCAGTACGACGCTTTCCTGCAACAAAAGAACGCCCGATTGACGGGGATATTTCTCACGCACCATCATTGGGATCACGACGGCGCGCTCGCTTCCATCTTCCAACGGCACGACGTTCCCGTCTATTCCTTCACCGGTTCCACGCCGAAAGGGAAAGCCGTCCAAGAAGGCGCAAAGATTCCAATAGGCCGACTCAACGCCCGCGTATTACAGACTACAGGCCACACGCCGAACTCGATATCGCTGGTAGTGGAGAATGTGCTCGTCTTTGTAGGAGATGCTCTTTTCGCCGGATCAATCGGCGGAACCTCCAACGAAGCGGCGAAGCGCGAAGAGATCGAAAACATCCGAACCAAGATTTTTATCCTGCCGGATGAAACTCTCCTATGCCCCGGCCACGGCCCCCTAACCACTGTAGGCATCGAAAAAAACGCCAATCCGTTTTTTGGATAGCTTCGATCGATTATTCCTGCCGCGCTCAAGCAAAGAAAAAAATGGAATTTAGACTTGATTTATACTACATTTTGTAGTACTCTTGTTTGTCGAATGCTTGAATGAATCCCAATTACTGGTTTGGAGGCGGTAAAAAATGACGCGAAAATCGATACATGATCTGGGAGAACTTCAGAAAACCATCATGGAAATAATCTGGGATTTGGGCGAAGCCACGGCGCGCCAAATCCAAGAAAAAATCGGCAAAAAAAAGAAATACGCTTATACATCGATTCTAACCATGATGCAGCGTTTGGAAAAATCCGGTTGGCTGAAACACCGGAAAGAGGGCAACGCCTATATTTATCAACCGGCGTTCTCGCTTGAACAGGAACGTACTCGTTCTTTGAAGAAAGTCACCGATCTCGTGTTTAAAGGCGACGCCCGGCTTTTGTTTCAACACCTTGTCCAAGCGGAAAACCTCAGCGATGAAGACTTAATAGCGCTAAAAAAGATCATTGACGAGAAGAGAAAGGAGAAGAACCGTGGCTAATTCAACTTTTTCCAATTTTTTAATGGATTGCGTTTGGCAAAGCGCTCTCATTTTGGCCATTGGGATTCTATTGAGTAGGTTCTGGCGGCATAGGCCCGCGCGGGCGCATTGGATTTCCTTTTTGGCGATCGCCTCATGTATAGCGGCGCCGTTTGGCAGTCACGTTGTCCGTCAACAGGGAGCGGGATTCTTCAACGAACCGCCTTTGATGAGATGGATGGGTAACGATCAAGTTTTTCAAAATGCTCCTATCCCTCCTCGGTTGAATGCACAGGCTATGCCGCCATCAGGGGCAAGTTTCCACGAATCGAATACCATTCCACCATCGGCGTTTCAGGCAAAAAAAATCGAATCTTCTCTTGAAAATTCATTCTCAACGGTTCGAAAGCCATTCGATTGGGAGCGATTTATCCTTTTATTCTGGATGGGATTGTCCTGTTTCCTTGGAATTCGTCTCATTATCTCTCTCGCTAAGGAATGGCTTGTTTTACGAAAAACCGAATTGGTAAAAGACAAAAACATTTATCAGCCGTTAGATGCAGCCGTTGCCCGTTTGGGATTAAAGCATTCTCCGGCGGTTTTGCAGTCCGAAAGTATTCATTGTCCAGTAATATGCTGTTGGGGATGGCGTCCTGCGCTTGTTCTGCCGAAATCCGTATTACGTCTTGGAGATAAAAAGAATCTGACAGGCATCCTCTGCCATGAATTGGCGCATTGGAAGCGCAAAGACCATTACGCATCTTTATTGGCGGAATTGGCCGTTTGCTTCCTGCCCTGGCAGCCGCTGCTTTGGTGGATGAAGCAGCGATTGGAACGCTTCAGCGAATTGGCTTGCGATCATTGGGTGCTCTCCACGGGCGAATCAGGGGAGGAATATGCGGAATCTTTGCTGGATATGCTTCCGCAAAGAAGACAAGTCTTCTCTCTCGCTGTAGTGAATCGCCGAAAAAGGTTGGAAGATCGCATCCGCGCGATTCTGCGCGGCTGGCGCGCCGCCCCCAACCAAGGGGCGTTATGGACGATGATCGCGATATTGCTCTCGCTCGGTTTGACGGCGGCGGTAGCCTTTGCGCAAAGCGGAAATGCAACGCGCCTATTGGATGCGGTTGGAATCGTATCCTCGCCAGATTCTCTGAACGACAATCCCATCCCCATGTCCTCCGCGCGCCGAATTAACATCCCCGACATCATGACAGTATCCAATCTCTCGCCGGATGGGAAATATTTCGCCTGTTTTTTAAACTACGATTTAATGACGTATAACATAGAGACTGGAGAGATCGATAAAATCGATGAATACGTTTATCCGCAGCGCGCCGTATGGTCGCAGGATGGCAATCGCCTCGCTTATACCAAAATACGTGATCGGGAAGATATGAATTCTTTCTATCTTGCTATAACCGATCTTTCTGCAAAGAAAGAAGAGAAAGTACTTGAATTGAAGGATTACTATTTCAATATCGAAGACTGGTCCAGCGACGGAAAATATGTCGTCGGAACAGAAGATACAAACAAGCGAAAACACGACAACCATGTAATTGTCGCAGTGAATCTTGAAAGGAAGGAACTTACTTATCTAGAAACGAACCACAATCACCGGGATCCTACCTGGTATTCAGAACTTAATCCCCGATTTTCCCCGGATGGAAAATATATTGTCTACCGGACGAGCGACTATCGAACAGGATTATCCACATTGCATATTCGAACGCTGGATGACGCTTACCATTACGAATATTCCGACTATCGCGGCAATATCGAATTCCCATTCTGGTCGCCTGATGGCCGATTTATTATATTTAGAGGGAAAAATGCGGACCAAACACTTGATATTGATATTTATGCGATTCAAGCAGTAAATGGGCAATTTTTGGGAATTCCAATTCGCGTATTAAACAACTTCGGGAGGAGTCTTCCGATCACATGGACTCGTAATAATAAATTTGCTTACAACACGCTTCAAGGAGCAGCTGACTGGGGATTATATGTTTTTTCTATCGATGCCAATACAGGTCATGCGGCCAAGACGCCGAAACGCATATTCTCGAGAGGTACGCGAACTTATGCGTGGTATGCAGACAGTGCAAAAATATTGCATCCATATTGGGATGGAATGCAGATATTCTCCTTGCAGGATTTAAAATTAGAATCCATACGTCCGGAAATTGTTGGAGCCTTCAGTCACATTCAATCCATGTCCATATCTCCCGACAATTCTTTTATCGTGATGGGCGCATCCGACGCTGAAAAGAATAAAGGCGTATTTAAAATGCAATTGGATACGGGCGAAATCGACGCGCTGGTTCCCATGAACGTTAAAGATCGGTGGGGATTAGTACACGTAACCAGATTGACGGCGGATGGATCGGCGATCGCATATGTTGCCGATAACAAAATCTATAGGCTGTCGCTCGCGGATAGAAAAACCGATATGATAGCGGAAGGAGACGAATCGAAAGGGATTTACATATCGTATGCTATGTTGTCGCTTACATCCGATGGAACGAAAATCGCCTACAACCTTATCGATAACGAGAGAAACGTGGTTTCCATTATCGTAAAGTCATTTCCCAGTAATGAGACGAAGGAAATCGTATCATATTCTATAAACGAAGATTGGATTTATTCTCTGGATTTGTCTCCAGATGGCGGAAATATCGCTTATCTTACGGATAAATTATGGATAGCGCCGCTATCGGGTAAAGAACCTTATGCAGTGGAATTGCCAGAACAATTGAGTTTTAACTATTTGAGCCGGATTCAGTGGTCGCCGGACGGCAAACAGATTTCAGTGATCGCCAAAGAAGAGCATAAGCCGCAATATTGGATTATCGACAATTTTGTGATTGAGGGGAAAAAAGAACAAGCGGCTGATGATGTCAAACCTGTAGTTGCGCCGAAATCGTTGAAAGGCGCGAATGTAGTATTGCTCAGTACTCCGGATAAGGATAAATACCCCGCATTGAAACAAGATATTGATATTAATAAGCCCAATCTTCAAGAGGGAAAAGAAGGATACGCAATAACCCAAAATGGCCTCAAAAACGGGGAAATGCCATTCACGGATCGCTCCTGCAAATTGGATCAAATTCCATCCGAATTGGAAGGATTAACGTTGCTCCATACCGCGATGGCTCATAAACAAGTATGGGATGATGAATTCGTCATAAAATTGTCTTGCGAAAAACCATTCTGCGCATTTATCGCCGTGGATGAGAGGGCGTTAGAATTATGGAAACAAGTGGGTACGCCAAAATGGCTGCGGGAGTATTCTCCCACAGAATTTAAGATAACCACAGATGATAGCGATATGAAAGCCTCGAATCAAGGCTATAAAGTATTCTTCAAGAAAATGGAAGCCGGCACGATAGTTCTTGGCCCGCCCAGGGCTGGATCGACATACGGAACCATGTACATCGCCTTTTTCGGCGTGGAAAGTAAGGATTAGTGGAGAATTCCTGCTAGAACGGCCAAAAGAGAGTCGTTCTTTTTACATCTATACTTAAAATATGGAGAGAAAAAATGAAGCGTTTGTTGAATCCGGGATTTATAATATTTCCGCTCCTATTTTCGATTATGAATGTTCATGCGGATCGTTCCACCTACTTGGTTTTGGATGGGGTGAATGATAAAGCGTATTACAATGGAACAATATATCCAAATTCAAGCGCTCATCATAGTTTTACCGTAGAAGCATGGGTTTATCCAACGAAAGCCGGAAGCGTAATCATTTCGGATGATGCTTACGATTTAATCGTAATGAAGGCGACAGGAAACGTAGCCAATAATGGAAATGGCGTCAAATTAGCTGTAGCTTTCAGCAATGGAACTATATCTTCCTCGGAATATCGCGACATTCAATTGAATCGATGGAATCATGTCGCCGGTATTTATGACGCCTATCGAAATGCAGCGTTTATTTCTATAAATGGAAAAATCGGGGATGAACATCTATTATCAAATGCATCCAATTTTTTTGGCGTTTATTCCGCATATAATTTTACAATAGGCGGTTTTTTTGATGCAAACGATGGCCCATTTGAGGGTTGGATCGATGAAGTCCGCATTTCTGACGTGGTTCGTTACATCAATGACTTCGTCCCTGCTGAACAATTCGAGCAAGACGAAAACACCATGGCGTTGTTTCATTTTAACGATCAAGATGGCGCAACAAGTTTTATTGACCATGGTTCCCATGGATATACATTAACAGGCGTGAATGGCGCAAGAGTAAGAAATACTACCCTTCCACCTACTGACGCGCATACGCCAACCAACACACCTACAAATACGCCGGCATCGACTCCAACTCCGGCTTGGACATTTACTCCTACTCCGACGGCGACTTTTACACCCACACAAACTCCAACACCTACAACGCCAGCCGCCACTCCCACAGCAAAAAGCATTTCCCATGTTTTCGTCTATGACGATCCCGCTTTTCCCGTCGATCTAACCGGCGCGACGGATTTTGACGATGCGGGAGCCGCTGCTCTCACCATTGCATGGGACGCCGATAAAGGCGCCGCGACGGGATGGGATATATTTGTTCGCCAAGGATTGCGAGGATCGCAGTTTTTGGCTCGCGTCAATAATGCGGACGCCTTTCTGTTTGAATGGAAAAAAGACTCAGCGAACCTGGCCTCGGCCTTCCAAAATGGGCCAGATTACAACGCCGCCTATTCTTTCCGCGTCGTTCGCCTGGATGGACAAGTCGGTACAGAAGATTTCTTCGACATGAGCGGATTCGTGGGATTGAACCTTACGGGTGGCAATAACATTCGCTTAACGCAACCGGCAATGCCCAACCTGAGGGATAAAGAAATTGCAGTTTATGATGATATTCTGGGCGGCAACAACTTGTCCCTCTCCGGCGAAGACGTTGACGAGTCCAATTGGCGAGCGCTGCAAATCGCGTGGAATTTCAACGCCGATCCATCGACAGTGCAAGACTACCGCGTCCTGATACGCGAAAAAGGGGAAACGCAATTCAAATCCCTAGGACAAACCAATAGCGGCAAGATCACGTACTTCTGGTGGACGCAGGATCAGGCGTTCACGACAACGGCGGAATTCAAGGACGGCCCGCAGCCGGGTAAGACTTACCAATTCCGCGTTGTGAAATTCGCTTTTGACGGTTCGCGGGATGGCATAAGCAGCGGTTATGTGAAATACGCCGTTAGAAGCCAATAAGTCGTCATATAATTGGGAGTATTAATGCAAGATCCAAAAAAAGCCACAAATAGAAACGATGTATTTCGCATTCTTTGCTGAAGAAGAATAATTCGAAAGCATATAATGTATTAATCGATAATTGTCATGTTCTTGCCTCGCCAATGACGGAAATGATGAGCTTCATGCGCATCACCTTTTTCGGCATGGAAAGCGAGAAATAAGGAATCGCTTTTTTATAAATTTTTGCGGCGGCGTCTGCTGGGCGAATTCCATGCCATTGAAGCGGAGCGTAATGACGTTAGGTCTGAAGGTAATTCCATCCCGCTCTAAAAAATGGCGTAGATGACGATTTGCATAATGAGCGCCGCCGCCGGACTAGCCTCCGCCGTTTCCAAAAGTTCACCGGCGGCGAAAGCGGCCGCAGGAATGTTCGCTATGAGTGGAGCGACGTTGGGAGTACTATTATTACTACAATCCTTTAAAATATGTGCGAAAATGAAAGATCGAATCCGTCACCTTTATCTCCTCCGCGCCACTTATAGGCGTTGAATCCCATAGGCAGGAGAAAAAAGGATGAATACGACAATGAATAACGACGCGCAAGTTCTGGAAGCATGTCTGGCGGGCGACCGCAACGTTTTCGGAGAGATCGTAGAGCGCTACCAATCGCTGGTCTGCGCCATCGCTTACAATGCCACGGGCGACTTGGACCAAAGCGAAGAATTGGCCCAGGAAACCTTCGTTACTGCTTGGAAAAGCCTGCGCCAACTGCGCGATCCCTCCAAATTGAAATCCTGGCTCTGCGGCATCGCCCGCAACCTCAGCCGGGAATGGCTGCGCCATCGCCGCCGGATTGTCTCTCTTCCCGAAGAGTCGCTGGATCAAGCCGCCGTCAACCCCTCGATCACCCCGGCGGATCGGGTAATCGATAAAGAAGAAGAAGCCATCCTCTGGCGCTCCATAGAGGAAATCCCAGAAGCCTACCGCGAGCCGCTGATTCTCTTCTACCGCGAACAACAATCCGTCGCCAAGGTGGCGGAAGCGCTGGAAATCAGTGAAGACGCCGCCAAACAACGCCTCAGCCGGGGACGGAAAATGCTGAAAGAGCAAGTGGCGGCGTTCGTGGAATCGGCTCTCTCCGCCTCGGGACCGAAAAAAGCCTTTACCGTCGCCGTACTCGCCGCTCTTCCCGCCGCCGCGCCGCAGTTCGCCGCCGCTGGATTGGCCGCCGCCGTTTCCAAAAGTTCTCCGGCGGCGAAAGCGGCCGCAGGTATGTTCGCTATGAGTGGGGCGACGTTGGGAGTGCTTCTCGGCTTTTTGGGCGGCGTTCTTGGATTCATGAATGGTTACCGTCAAGCGAAATCCACGCCGGAACGGCGGTATCTCATCCAAATCTCATTAAGGTGTTTATTGTATGTTCTTGCTTATTTCGGAATTATTTTCGCCGCCGCGTATTTCTTCCGCGATTCGATCCAACCCCTTTTTCTTGCCCATCCCAAAGACGTCATGCTTCCCGTCATCTGCGGTTTAACCGTAATTTATACGGTCGGATTGGTCTTGTTGATTAAGCGTTGGAACGTTCGCTTGAAACAAATTCAAATCGAACAGGGAACCTACGTCGATCCCATCGAAGACTATCGAAAATCGCTGCTGACTCCTCCCTCGAAATGGAATCTCATCGGAATGTACGGCGGAAGCATCTTCGGCAGCGCGGCGTGGATCTATCCCAGTGCAATTCTAACCAAGGATTGGATGACGCCCATCGCCGTAACGCTCTTCATCCTGGCGCTCTTTGCAATCAGCGTAACCGCTACTCTGCGCCATGCAAACAAAATGTACAGCTATATTCTAGCAATGCTGCTTGGCTTATTTCTCATGAATATGCTCGTCGTACATCTTAAATGGACCGCCTGGCAGGAAATCGTCTTCCAAGAAACGCCCCTCTGGCTGATCGATGCTCTTATCGCTTCATTATTCTTATGCTTGGCGCAGATGATTTGGAACAGGAAAAAACAATTTCAAGAATTAGCCGATAAGAATCCTTCCAAGGAATGAAGCATCTTTTCCACGCGATCTTTATATCGAAATGAAGAGGCGATTCTTTGCCGGGCGCGGCGAATGATCGCCTCTCGTTCTTTGGGGTGGGATAAATAATAGGCCGCTTTTCCCGGCAAATCGCGTTCGCCATGATAGAGCGCGATTTCCGTTTTCGGCTCAAAAAATTCCGCCATTCTCTCTTTGGCGTAGAGATGAATATCCGATAGAAGAAATCCATCGCACATAGGAATATCTACATCCCGCGACGTAGGGCCGGAGTGGGGAAACGGGGGATGAATGTTGAGGGAGATTTTCGCCGAACGATAAAAGTCGCAGCACTCTTGCGCCGTCAAGCCCCTGCCTTGAAACGCTCGGGCGATCGGCGTCCCCTCCAGCAGCGCCGCCCAATCGAGATTGCCGTAAATCTTCAAATCGAAGTCTTGCAGTTGCAATAGCAGCCGCACTCGCCGCAGCCGGATGCTTTCCATATGCAGAAAAGAAAGAACCAGTTGCTCGTCCGACATGCCGCGCTGGCGCAGAGCGGGACCGATAGCCTCAGCGATGGCTCTTTGCTCTTTTTCGGAAAATTCAAGGCGCTTCCATAACGCCGCCATCGGCGCCGCCGTCTCCCGCTGTTTGCATTCCAGAAGCGCGTCGAGCCGCAAAAGGGTCTCGGCGGGAATTTTGCGCCGCAGCGGCTCCGTATTCATTACGCTGCCCACGAAGCCAATCTCGCAGGCGAATTCGTTGCGCTGGACGCAAGGCAGCGGATATCCACCGACGGGAATCTCTCCCAATAAATGGGCGCAGCGCCCAGCGAGCGGTTCGGCGAATTCTTTCCAAGAGTAGAACAAATAATCGTGCGAGCCATGCTTATATTGCGGCAGATGATCGGGATGATCGACGTACCATATCAGACGCTTGATGGGAATATTTTCGCAGCCCCGCAAGAAAAGATCGGATGGATGGCTCAGTGTTGCAATATAATCCGGACAAAGGCGAATCAAATCCAGCCGCAACCGCAGCGAATCGTAATGCGAAATGGAAGATGGCGGATGCGGAACCGCGCGCTCGATGGTTTTATAGCCCAATTCCTTAAAACCTAACGCTAGACCGCGCCCCAAAACCAGCCAACAGTTCACCGCTGGCTCGACGATCAAAACCGTTTTCGTTGGCGGAGGATGGGACTTCTGATAATGCTGGAGGAATTGTTGCGAACATTGGCGGATCTCCGCCGCCCGCGCCTGAAATCGCCGTTGGAATTCTTCGAGATAGGAAAGAGCGCTAGCGGATGTCGCATCGTAAGGCGGCGATAGAACATCCCGCAAAACTCCACCGCTCAGGAAATACGGCTCCAAATCGTTCTCTATCGCCTGGATGGATTGCTCCAACGCGCCGCCGCCGATGAAAAAAAAGACTTGGCGATTTTGGATATAGGATTCCAAAGAATAAAGGCTGGCATGAACGATAAAGCGTTTTAAGTCCGGTTCGACAACGAGAGCCGGATTTATCTTGGAAAATTTATCTGGCGCTAAAAAAAATGGATTCAATGTCTCGATTCCAAAACACAAAAGCCATTCGCTTAGCGGAGAGTAACTTCGAATCGCCGATTCAAGGCGTGGATTCGGATGTGCGGAGGAAGCTGTCGTCCATTCTTCTTTCTCTCCATTTCTGGTCGAGACGCAGCAACAACGGCGACGGCCATCCGGCAGCGGCTCGACGCGGATTTCATGCTCCAGCAAAAAGCGCTCGACAGACTGCGCCAAGCTGGGACGGTGCGTTCGAAGCAGGATTAAATTTTGACTTAGCATTCTTGACGGCCCGTTTCCCCGCCGTCGAGAAACCGCCGCTGGATTCCGCCATAGGCGTCGATGCGGCGGTCGCGCAGAAACGGCCAATGGCGGCGCACTTCTTCAATGCGCGAAAGATCGATTTCCGCGCAAACGATCTCCTCCCGATCGTGCGAGGCTTCGGCGAGAACAATTCCAAACGGATCGCAGATAAAAGACGATCCCCAAAACTCGATTCCCGCGCCCGGCCCCGGCGAAGGTTCATGCCCCATGCGGTTGGCCGCCGCGACGAATACGCCATTGGCGATGGCGTGACCGCGCTGAATCGTGCGCCAGCCGTCAAATTGGGACGCGCCGTAGGCTTCCTTTTCGTGGGGATGCCACCCGATGGCTGTGGGATAGAAGAGAACGCTGGCTCCTTGCAGCGCCGTCAAACGCGCCGCTTCGGGATACCATTGATCCCAGCAGATCAAAGCGCCGATGCGGCCTTTACTGGTGGAAAAACAGCGAAAGCCCAAATCGCCGGGGGTGAAATAATATTTTTCGTAGAAGCCGGGATCGTCGGGAATGTGCATCTTGCGGTAAAGGCCAATAACCTCGCCGCCGTCCAATACGGCCAGGCTGTTATGATAAACGCCGGGCGCGCGGCGTTCGAAGAAGGGAACGAGCAAGACGATATTTTTCTCCCGCGACGCCAAACTCAGCGTCCGGATCGTCTCGCCATCAAGCGGCTCGGCGAGATCGAAGCAATCGATATTCTCCGACTGGCAAAAATAGCGCGTACAGAACAGTTCCTGCAAACAAATTACGTTCGCCCCTTGCTGCGCCGCCGCATAAATCAGCCGCATGGTTTTTTCCAGATTCTCCGCCGGATCGCCGCCGCAAGCCGTCTGAATCAAACCCGCGGTGAAATTCTTCTCCGCATTCATAAAAAGCCTTCCTCGAGCATCCTGCTTATCTC
>JBFMBP010000014.1 GCA_040755155.1 Candidatus Omnitrophota bacterium
GCTTGGGCATGGAACGGCGCTATTTCTCCGGCTTCTCTACGCGCGCCACCTACGACGCGAAGCCCCAGAAATGCCAAAATTCCCTCTCTTCCGCTGTCTTCTACGCCTCTCAATAGCCAAACTTCAGTTCCTCTCCCAAGATGGGGAGAGGATGGGTGAGGATTGATATTATTATCCTTATAATCCCCTCACCCTAACCCTCTCCCAGAGGGCCTGATCTTTACCCACAAGTATTGAGGTATTCATGAATGCCTGAATCAGGATTGTCGGGAATAAAGAATAACCAAGTTGGTTAGTCAACCCGCCGTTAAAACGGCGGAGTATTGTCGTTTGCCCCTTTCAAGGGGCATTTGATAATAGCCCTTTCAAGGCTGGGAGAGAAAAACGCATGTTAACTCCATAGAATCCGAATTGTCCGTAAAATCTGCGATTCGAAATTTTCGTGGTATTCGCGCCCTTTCGTGTTTTCGTGATCCGGAAACGTAAAAAATGAAACCTCCTTCCGCCCTTGATTAATGGGGCGCCTAGGGCAAGGTTGTTTTTTACCCTTGAGTAATCCCCTCGACTTGTGGGTAAAGATCAGCCCAGAGGGCGAGGGAATTTTATGTCATATTCTTAATAAGCCTTGGTATTACGGGAAATGCAATCCGCCGGGAAAGCAGAGAATGTTTCCCTGGCTGAGGAGTCCGTTCGTGGGATCGTAGCGGTTCCAAAGGCTGAAACGCGAACGGACGAGAATGCTTCCATCTGGATTTAACACACGGTGATTCTTGTCCGGCCCTACGCTGTAAACCACCCAGCGGGTTGGTACTTTCGAGCAATCGCTTTCTTGGTAATCCGGCGCCGTTCCTAAAAGCGTTCCGTTGGCGTCCACTGGCACGCGGACCGGCTTGATGGGTGAAAATTCACCCGTAATGTTGAATCCGAAGCCGCAGCGTTCGTAGTAGAGAAAAGGATTTCCCCCGTTGGCTTCATTGCCTTCTCCATAAAGAAAAGGATCACGAAGAACGGATTGGACGTAAGGCGTCGGCGTCGTCAATCCGGCGGGACCGTTAGGATGATTGGGCGGAAAACCGGCGGGCATTTGCCATTCGATCCCCCCTTGATCCAAAACGTAAGGATAATCGCCGTGATCCAGATAATACATTTCCAATCCCATCGCCAATACGCGCAAATCGTTATGGGCGCGGCTGACTTTGGCTTTCGTCCAGGCGTTTAAGAAATTCGGAACGGCGATCATCGCCAATACGCCGATAATCGCTACGACGATCAACAATTCAATTAAAGTGAAACCTCTTTTCATGATCTGTCTCCTCATTTTTTGTTAAATCCATGCTTCATACGATCATTAAACTAATCAATAATTCTATATAGAATTTTTCTGATATATTAGTATAACATTAGTATAAAGGGAAATCAAGGTAGATTTATCATTTTTTTTTCCGCCATCCATGCGAGACTTATTTTCTAATAACGTTTGACCAAGACGGATCGAATCAATGCTTCAAATAATAAATCTCAACAAAAAAGCCGGCTCCTGTTGAAGCCGGCCATACTATTCTTGCTTATTTTTAATAGAGCCTATTGGTTATTTATTCGAATTACGCTGCGTATAGATGAATGATATAAAAAAAATTACGCCCACTAATCAGCTTTACTTTTCTCCGTCAAATTCAGCGAACGGCTGCCGTTGATCTTCTTCAACAACGATTCGAATTCTCCGATCGGCATGGCGCCCAAATCTTCGTTCGTGCGCAGGCGCAGGGAGACAGATTCATTTTCCATTTCCCGCTTGCCCACAACGAGCATGTAGGGAATTTTTTGCAATTGCGCGTCGCGGATTTTAGCGTTCATGCGCTCGGAGCGGTCGTCCACTTGCACGCGGTAATCCTGCTCGAGGAAGCGCTGCGCCAGTTTGTGGGCGAATTCCGTCTGTGTATCGGCAATAGGGATGATTACGGCTTGCACCGGCGCCAGCCAAACCGGAAACGCCCCGGCGTACAGTTCGATCAAGTAGGCCATCATGCGCTCCATCGTACTGATGACGCCGCGATGGATCATAACCGGACGATGCTCCCCGCCATCCTCGCCGATGTAGTGGAGATCGAATTGATTGGGGAGATGGAAATCGATCTGCACCGTGGAATATGTCTCCTCGCGCCCCATCGTATCGCGCAGCTGGATGTCTAATTTCGGGCCGTAGAAAGCCGCTTCGCCTTCCGCTTCGACGTAGGGCAGCCCTAGTTCATCCATCGCTTCTTTCAGCATCGCCTGCGCTTTTTCCCACATCTCGTCGTTCTTCACGTATTTCTCGTCGTCTAGTGGATCGCGGTAAGATAGGCGGTAACTGTATTCTTTAATGCCTAAAATTTTATAAGCGGTTTCGACCAATTGCACTACGCCGGAAAATTCCTGCTGAATCTGATCGGGACGGCAAAAGATATGCGCGTCGTTGAGCGTCATGCCGCGCACGCGCGAAAGCCCGCCCACTACGCCGGAACGCTCGAAGCGGTACTGCGTTCCCAACTCCGCGATCCGCAGCGGCAGTTCGCGGTAGCTGCGCTTGGCGGAGGAATATATTTGAATGTGATGGGGGCAATTCATAGGCCGCAGCACCAGGCTTTCCGTCTCCAACTCGATAGGCGGAAACATATCGTGCTTGTAGTGCTCCCAGTGGCCGGATTTTTTATAAAGATCTACTTTGGCCAGCGCAGGCGTGCAAACGTGCGAATAGCCGCGCTTGCGCTCCAGTTCCAGGATGAAACTCTCCAACAACCGCCGGACCGTTGCTCCCTTCGGCAGAAGTAAAGGGAAACCGGAGCCGACAAGCTCGCTAGTCATATACAATTCCAACTCGCGGCCCACGCGGCGATGGTCGCGCTTCTTAGCTTCTTCCAACCGGTTCAAGTAATCGGTCAATTCCGCTTCGCTGCGCCAGGCCGAGCCGTAAATGCGGGTAAGCATGGGATTCTTTTCGCTGCCCTTCCAATAGGCGCCCGCGATCTTAATCAGCTTGACGGCGTTGGCGGGGATGCGTTGCGTGTTGTCGACATGCGGCCCGCGGCAGAGATCGGCGAAGGAATCGTGTTGATAAATCGTCAAACGGCTTTCTCCTCCCGCCGTTATCTTATTGCCGTCTTCGTCGAAACGGCCTTCGACGAGGTCTTTAATGAGTTCCAGTTTGAAGGGTTGATCCTTGAAAATCTCGCGGGCTTCTTGCGCCGTAACTTCTCTGACAGCGAACGGATGATTCCCTTGAATAATCTCCTTCATCCGATTTTCAATCCATCCCAAATCCTCCTCTTCCAGTTGGCGGGGAAGATCGAAGTCGTAATAGAAGCCGTCTTCTACGGGCGGGCCGATAGCGATTTTTGTTCCCGGAAATCGGTCGAGGACGGCCTGAGCCATGACGTGAGCGGCGGAATGCCGGATCTTGTAGAGTTCCGCATCGTAGCCTTTAGGGATGGATTCTTCGAATTGCTGTTCGAGTTTTTGCTGACCGGACACAATAAACCTCCATGAGATGAAGAAATAATAGACTGAAACGCCGCCATGTTTCTGAGCAGGCGATTATGGTAAACCAGCATCGAATGGGAATGAAAGCGGATTCCGCTATCGCCGAAAGACGGTTTCGATGGATCAACGTCCATTCGGTTATTATTCTAGGATTCCGGCGATTCCGTACTCTGGTTTTATCATCATAGCATCGAGATAAGAATTTTTCCCGCCATACGAACGCCGCCGACGGTTTTTCCCCAGCGCAAGGAAAGTGATAGGAGGATGGAAGGAAAAGAAAAAGAGGGCATAAATGAGGAAGGAGTCACCATTTAACCTGATGACTCCCTCCTTAACTGTCCATTGGCATGCGTAGATGCCTCCATGTTCGTTGTGATCCCCAAAGGGACCTTTTACCGCTCCAACTCCTAAAGGCCTTTCTTGCGAGGCGGAAGGCTTTTGCGCCAATTATCCTCGCTGCGGGCTGTTTTGGTCGCCCAGACTCAAGAGCGAGCAAATCGCTGTTCTCCCCGATTCCGCTCTTCTTAAAGTCCTTTACGAGTCGTCTACCAAACCCCGTAGGGTCCTCGATCCCGAAGCCAATGGCGACACCGCCACTTTAACCTTCGGCGCGGGCTATTCGGAGCCCAATCCAGAGAGCATTGAGACTTTGCATCTCTCTTTTTACTCTCTACTAAACATTATAATGGAAAAAGTCCTTCTTTGGCAAGTGTTTTATTCGAATTGGCGAAACTTTTTTTGCGGTTCGTAATGGAGGTTTGGAGAGACGCATTGCTGGCGGAAATAAAGAGTATATAAATACGGAAGGGGCCGCCCGCTTTAAGGATGACCCCTTCCTTAGATACTCGGCAGCATATTGTAGAAAGCCCACTCCTTTCCTCTATCCCTTCCCGGGATATGAGATCGCAAACCCTTTTTCGGGATCGCAGTCCAAGGCGTACGGAACTTTCGTCCCCGCAACCTCAGTATAGGCTTTCAGGGCGCCTTGACCCAAGAGCGGAGAGCAACTCGGCTCATCCCATGCTCTTCACTATTACATTATAGCGGAAAACACATGGCTTTGGCAATAGTTTTTTTTCAATTTTTAATTTTCTTTGTAAATTTTCCCGTTGTTATGATACGAACGCGCCCCAAATAGGTTGTTGGCGGGCGATTCTTTTATATGGATAGATAGAAATACCGGAAAGCGAAAATGACGGAAATGACGAGAAGAAAAAGATTGAGGTCCCGCCATCGCCCTGTGAAGATTTTCAAAAGGGTATAACTCATAAATCCAAAGGCGATGCCCTCCGTGATGGAAAAACTGAACGCGATCAACATGATCGTCAGAAAAGCGGGAATGCTATCGGTTGGCTCGTCCCAAGGAATGAACTTCACGCCCCGCATCATCATAAAGCCGACCATTATCAAGGCGGGAGCGATGATGGGATAGACTTGCATACCCGGCTGTACCTCAATGGCCTTGCCCAACATCTCTACGAGGGGATAAAAGAAAAGCGCCAGCAAAAACAGGACGCTGGTGACGACGCTTGCCAATCCCGTGCGGGCGCCCTCGCCGATGCCGGCGCAAGACTCCACGTAACTGGTAACGGTCGATGTGCCCAACACGGCGCCCGACACGGTCCCGATGGCGTCCGACATAAACGCTTGGCGCGCCCGGGGCAATTCGCCCCCGCGCATAAAACCGCCCAATTCCGCCACCCCTACCAGCGTTCCGATGGTGTCGAAAAGATCGAGGATGAAGAAAACGAAGATGACTTGCATTACGCCCAACGCCAAGGCGTCCTGGGGACGCAGCGCTAAAAACGTCGGCGCTAGCGATGGCGGCATGGAAAAAGCGCCCTTGTAGGAGATCAATCCCATGGCCAGCGCCGCCATAGCGGATACCGCCATCCCCGCCAGAATGGCCCCCCGCGCCCGCCAGCATGTCAGAATCAGCGCCGTCATCAATCCCAATCCCGAAATGACGACGCTAGGATTCGTCAAAACGCCGATGCTCACCAACGTGTTGGGATCGTCGACGACGACGCCGGCCCATTCGAATCCCGTAAGGGCGATCATCAATCCGATACCTACGGCGATGCCGAATTTCAACGAATCCGGTATCGCGTTCATCACCTTCGACCGGATGCCATAGGCTCCCAAAAGCAGAAACAAAAGGCCGGAAATTAAAAGCGCTCCCAGCGCCGCTTGCCAGGAAATGCCCAGACGCCCGCAGACGATGAAAGCGAAAAAGGCATTGTGTCCCATGCCCGGCGCAAGAGCGACGGGATAATTCGCCCAGACGCCCATGATGAACGTGGCCAACGCCGAGGAAAGGCAGGTCGCCGTCATCACCGCGCCGAAATCCATCCCCGTTGTCTGCAGCATCACCGGCTGGACGAAGATGATGTAAGACATGGTAAGAAAGGTGACGATTCCCCCGACGACCTCGCGCCGCATCGTCGTGTTGTTTTCAGAGAGGTGAAACCAATTTTCCAACATGCCGATCCTCGTTCCTCCGCGAGGCGGAACAGACCGCCCCGCCTCGCAGCGTTCGAAAAGTTATTTCGCCATTCCAGGAAACGTGATGGCTATGTTCGAGATAACCAGATTCTTCAAATCCAATTCATCCATGCCGGGGCTGCGGCCGAATACCGCTCTCAGCGATTGGGCGTCATAAAGACGGGGAGCGTACTTGACGACGGCGACCGTTTGACCTCCCAAGCGGAGCGTCGCTTCGCCCATGCTCCAAGCGATGGATATTTTGTAGACTTGATCCGGAAATAGGGGAACATCGGAGGAGGTGACAACGGTTTCTATTCCCTCCACGCCCTCCGGCAACCCTTTTACGTAATGATCGATCGGCGCGGCGGCGGCGGGAAATTTCTTGATGGTCCACAGGAAATCAAACGCCGGTTTGGGGTACGAGTTTAGCGTCAAAGCGACGCGGTAGGGATTGAAAAGGACGTATGGATCGGCGTAATCGCCCAAGTCGGTGGGTTCGTACAAGGAGAAAAAGGTGGAATTTTTCGCCGAACGATCCAAGCCTTTCGCCTCGAAAACGATAAGGCCTTGCGTCATTCCCGGAAGATCGTATATCAGTTTTCCCGCCGCTCCCGGCTTCCAGCCTTCCTTGACGAACTCTCCTCCATCCACTTTTCCAACGCTGGCGCTTCCCAGCAAGGAATCCGAAACAATGGGGCTTTTCACCTTCGCCTTGATAAAAGAATCCTCCATGCAGCCTGCGCATAGAAGAAATCCAAAACACAACGCAAGCAATCCTAAAATCCTGCTAGAATTTCGCATCGGCTTCATTGTCTGTATTCGCTCCTTTGAGTTTCTATCGGTTCGAGGGATTGTATGTCGCTTCGCATTCTACTAAAAGAGTGGAATAATTGCCAGAGATTCGAGGCTCTTGCAAAATTCATAAAATTCGCTTTTTAATTCTCCCCCCAAGATTGGGGGGAGTTAGAGGGGGGTTGATTTTAATAGACTTTAAGACAACCCCCTCCTAACCTCCCCCAGGCTTGGGGGAGGAATAATGGAATTTTGCAAGAGGCTCATTCGAAAAAAAACTAAAAAATCGCTGCGAATCGTTCTCTATTCCGCCGGGTGGGGCCGCCGCCGCTTCGGCGCAAGTCCTGGAACCGTAATTGAAGGTATCATGACGCGAATCCAATGTCTGCGCGAAGGCAACGTCGATCTCCTCCTTCTCGAAGGAGTATTGGATGACGAGGCTTTGGAAAATATGGGGAAAACCATATCGGCGCTGCGGCAGCAAGGGAGTAAAAAAATTCTCTGGCTGGGAACGGGACTGGAAAAAATCGAAACCCGCGAATCGTTGCGATTGATAAGCCCGGTGCGGATATTCTGCCGCATGGGAGGAAAAATCGCTCTGGCGGAGTTCGGCGGCAAACCGTTGGATATCATTCTCAAAACGGCATGGCGTCGTTATTTGAATGTCTTCAAAACCAAGGAAGAAGCGCTATCCTTTCTTGACCCCAAGCCCAACCCTTGATTCAATGAAACCGCCAACGGACAAAAAAAACGATGGTTTCTACTGAGGAGTCGAAGGAATGATAAAAATCGAAATCCGCAAAAAAGACAAAATCTGCATCCTCGATTTGAATGGCGCGCTGGATTTGGACGGCGCGAAAATCTTGAAAGAATCCATCGAAAGGGCGCGCAAAGAAAGCGGAGGCAAAATATTGATTAATTTTACGGGTGTGAGGAATGTGCAAAGCACGGTTCTGCAATCCCTTGTTACTCCGATTAAAGTCGTGGCGTCTATCGGCGGAATCGTAGGCTTTTTTGGCATGTCGGCCGGCGTTCATAAAATGATGAAGAGCGCTATGTTTTATCCGATTATTACCGTCTATGAGACTGAGGAGGAAGGACTAGCTGGTTTTGGCTATTCCGCAGAGAAGAAGGAATCGTAATCCTTCCGCCCGTTCCCCTCACCCTTGCCCTCTCCCATAAGGCGAGGGAAATTCAATGCGCGTTATTCGTTGAAAAGATTTAAACGAGAATCGATCCAACATTCATGAACTCGATAGAATCCATTTTTCTGGGAATCCTGCAAGGGTTGACGGAATTTCTACCCATTTCCAGTTCGGGCCATCTCGTAGTCGCCGAACATTGCTTGAACTTGAACGTATCGGAACTTCTTTTTTTCGACGTTCTTCTTCACTTCGCCACCCTTCTGGCCGTATGTTTCTATTTCCGGCGGCGATTGTTCGCGCTGGCCGGCGCCGGCTTGACGTTCTTTGGCGGCAAGCCCTTCGCGCCGGAGGCCGCCCGCGACCGAACGTTCATCCTCGCCATTCTCCTGAGCAACCTCATTACGGGAGGATTCGGCCTTCCCCTGGAAAATACCTTGGAGAAGATGCGGGATCAGCTCTTTCTCGTGGGAACGTCATTTATCGTAACAGGCTGTTTCTTATTGACGACTCGTCTTTGGGGAAGAAATAAAGAAGCCGCGAAGGACGATTTTCCCATGAATCCTTGGATCTTCGCCGCCGTGCTGGGATTGGCGCAGACCGTGGCGATTCTACCGGGCGTATCCCGGTCGGGCGCGACGATTTGCGCTTCCTTGCTGTTAGGATCATCCGCCGCTTTCGCCGTGGAATATTCGTTCTTGTTGTCCGTCCCCATCATCTTCGCCGCCACGGCGCTCGAAGCGATGAAAGCAGAAATGACCGTCGCGCTTCTTCCCTGCATCTTGGGTTTCGGCGCCGCTTTCCTTTCCGGCATGTTCTTTCTATGGCTGTTGTCGTTGATCGTAAAAACGGGCAAAATCCATCGATTCGCTTATTACGTCATACCGCTTGGCTTATGGGTGTTGTGGATGTCGATTTAAAGAATCGCGAACGAACCTACAGAAATTTATGAACATCCGAAAAAAACTCCTCGCCGTCATTGCCGCCGCCGCCCTTCTCTATCTCGCGGGCTGTCTTTGGACCGGCTGGGACCTCATATTGCAATCGTTCAAGCAATTCCGTTGGAGCGTCTTGCCCTTCTGTTTGGCTCTGGCGTTCCTCAACTATATCGTTCGCTTTTGCAAGTGGCATTATTATCTTCGCCTTTTGAATATCCCATTGCGCCCCGCCGCTTCGTTTCAAGTTTTTTTGTCGGGACTGACGATGTCGGCCACGCCGGGCAAATTCGGCGAAGTGTTCAAATCCTATCTCGTCAAACAGATTAACGGGACGGCGGTCAGCAAATCGGCGCCCATCGTGCTCGCCGAACGTTTTACGGATTTCATCGCCTTGCTCCTCATGAGCCTTATGGGCGCGGCGATGCTGCCCAACGGCGGCGCCGTCTTCGGCCTCTGCGCCGTCATCGTCGCCGCCATCCTGATCGCCGTCAGTTGGAAAGCGGCGGCGGAAAAATTAATTGTTCTAAGCCGTTCGCTGCCCCTGATCGGCGGACATTCTGAAAAGCTGCGCGTCTCCTACGAGAGCATATATCTCCTCGTTTCTCCCAAACCCTTGCTCTTGACTACGGCGATCAGCGTCGCATCCTGGTTCTGCGAATGCGTCGCCTTCTATCTCGTTCTTTGGGGATTCGACGCGCCTATACCCATCGTTCCCGCAACGTTCATTTACGCTTTCGCCACGATACTAGGCGCGCTGCTGATGACGCCAGGCGGCGTTGGACCGACGGAAGGCGCCTTGGGCGGCTTGCTCGTCCTGCTGCAATCCGTTCCCAAGGGGATCGCCGCTTCAGCGACGGTCATCATCCGCCTTTGCACGCTCTGGTTCGCCGTCGCCGTAGGATTGACGGTCTTGGGACTCTGCTCGAAAACCTTCGTCTCCCTTCCCGATGACGGAGGATTTGAAAATACGATCGGAAAAGAAAGGGTAAAATCATGAAACGAAGATGTTTTATCCATACGACCGGCGGCGCTCTCTTCGCCGCGAACGCTCTACCAACGGCCGCTGGAGAAAGTGAGGCGGCTATGCAAGAAAAATTCCATATCTCAGTGGCCGCATGGTCATGGCACAAAATGTTTTTCAATGGGGAGATCAAGCAGATCGATCAACCCAAACTCGCCCGCGAAGCGGGAGCGACAGGTCTCGAATTGGTCAACGCCTTCTTTCCCTCTCCGCAATATAGTTATTTAAAGAAATTGATGAAAACCGCCGAGAGCGAGGGCATCCGCATTTTGTTGATTATGTGCGACGACGAAGGCGACTTCTCTTCGCCGGACTTTCGCGAGCAGCGCCAGGCGATCGTCAATCATCGCAAATGGATCGATATCGCCGCCGTTTTGGGGTGCCATAGCATCCGCGTCAACGCCGGAGAAAAACACATATCGCCGGATGAGGACATGAAAACCGCCGCCGCCAGTTTCTACGAATTGTGCCAATACGCTCGCCAATACGGTCTCAACGTCATCATCGAAAATCACGGCCAGCGCACGGAAGATCCGAAATGGCTGGCGAAACTTATCGAAACCGTCGCAGCGCCCAATTTCGGAACCCTGCCCGATTTCGGTAATTTCCCGCAGGGAACCGATCTCTATAAAGCCATTGAAACGCTGATGCCTTACGCCAAAGCCGTCAGCGCCAAATGCTACGACTTCGACGAAAAGGGAAACGAAACCAAGATCGACTTCTCCCGAATGATGGATATCGTCCTCAAAGCCGGATATCAAGGCTTCGTCGGCGTCGAGTTCGAAGGCGATCGCATGAGCGAAATCGAAGGAACCAAGGCAGGCGTGAAATTGCTGCAACGCATTCAGGCGGGCAGCTAAACGATTTCCGCCAAACGGTTTTCGATCGCCCTCTTCTCCATTCCGGAGAGGAGTATTTTTTTGGAGCGCGAATTCTCTCCCGATAGTATGCGAATTTGGCTTTTGGGGAGGGAAAACGTTTTCGCCAGGAGTTGGACGAGTTCCTTGTTGGCTTGGCCGTCGACGGGGGGAGAGTGCAGGAATACCTTCAACTCCTGGCCGTGGACGCCCGCAATTCGCGATTGCGCCGCTTTGGGCGCAGCCCGCACCGCTAGAATAACGCCCTCGTCAGACGCTTGCAAGAATGTTGGATTCATGGAGTTCCGCAATCAAATCGTCCCGGTCCGGCAACAAGGATCGCAACGCATCGGCCAACGCCCGCTTGACCTTTTCCACGCTGGGCAATTCGAGCACATGAGCGCCGAATTCGCGCAGCGCATCCATGCGCACGGAGCGAACCACCTGCTTGATGGCGGGAATCGACGTGGGGGCCATCGACAAGCGTTCAATGCCGATCGCCAGCAGCATCAACACGCATACGGGATCGCTGGCCATCTCCCCGCAAACATCCACCGGCAGGTTAAATTCCCGCCCCGCTTTCACGACCATGGAGATCATCCGCAAGACGGCGGGATGAAGCGGCTGATACAGATGCGCGATTTTCTCGTTGCCCCGGTCTACGGCGAGCGCGTATTGAATCAAGTCATTGGTGCCGATGCTGAAAAAATCGAGTTGCGGCGCCAGATCCCGCGCCACCATCACAGCGGAAGGAACTTCGATCATGGCTCCGATGGGAATCTTCTCGTCGAAGACCTTGCCCTCTTTCCGCAATTCTTCTTTCATCTGAGCGACGAGATCGTTCGCTTCCTTCAATTCGGAAGGGCCTGAAATCAGGGGATACATAACTCGCAAGTTTTTCGAAGCGCTGGCGCGGAGAATCGCCCGCAGTTGCGTGCAAAAAATCTGCCGATTCTCCAAAGAAAAACGGATCGCCCGGCAGCCGAGGTAAGGATTCAATTCGTCGGATGCATTCAATGCGTGAGCGAATTTATCCCCGCCGATATCCAACGTGCGGATGATGACGGGATCGGGCGCCAAGGTCTCGGCCACCTGGCGGTAATCCTGGTATTGCTCCTCTTCCGTGGGAATCGCGACGCGGTTCAAAAAAAGATATTCCGTCCGGTAGAGGCCCACGCCGCGCGCGCCGTATTTGTCGATGGCGGCGCACTCGGAAGCGAACTCGATATTGGCGGCCAAATCGATGTAATAGCCGTCCAGCGTGATCGGTTCCAGCCGTCCGATATCGATCAATCTGGATTGTCGCACCTGGAATAGATTCAGCTTGGCGCGGTAATCCCGAAGATCGTCCTCGGATGGGTTGACGATCACGACGCCGGAATGGCCGTCGAGGATGACGAGGTTGTTCTCATGGGCGAATTGGGATATGTGATGCACGCCCACGATGGCGGGGATTTCCAGCGCCCGGGCCAGGATCGCCGTATGGGACGTTTTGCCCCCCGCTTCCGTAACGAATCCCAACACTTTTTCTTTTCGCATCGACGCCGTGTCCGAAGGGGAGAGGTCTTTGGCGACGATCACCGACTCTTCCTCCAAATCTTCCAGGGATTGCGTCTGCACTCCCCTCAAGGCGTCCATAATGCGGCGGCAGATGTCTTCTACATCCTTGAAGCGTTCCCGGAACAGGTCTGGAAGATGGGCGTATCGTTTGCGGCTTTCGCGGACGACGAGGGAGAGAGCGTATTCCGCTCCATGCCGTTCCTCGCGAATCAACTGAGCCGTACGATCGACGAGCATTGAATCTTTGAGCAAAAGCAGGTGCATGGAAAGGATATCGCCCAGCGCTTTATCTTCGCCGCGCGCATTCACCCGTTTTCCCATTTCCTGAAGCTGGTTCCTCGTGGTTTCAATAGCGTCCAGAAATCGCCGAACTTCCGATTCGATGTTCGGTTTGAGCACCGTAGATTCACCCACGTCCAGGGTGGATACGTGGAAAAGCCGGGCATGGCCGATGGCCACTCCCGGCGAAACGCCCAATCCCAATAACTTAATCTTCCCCGAATTTGTCATTGACGAGTTTCCGTATCGCTTCGAGGACTTTATCCGCATCCGGCCCTTCCGCGCGCACTTTGATCTGGCTTCCCTGTTCCGCGGCCAAGGTCAATACGCCCATGATGCTTTTCCCGTCCGCCTCCAGTCCGTCTTTTTCGATGGTGACCATCGAGCAATTCAAGCGGGATATGGATTGCACCAATAACATGGCGGGTCTGGCGTGCAATCCCAGCTCGTTAAGAATCGTAAACGTTTCTTCGCGAATTTCCGATGGAGACATAGGTTTCAAAGATCCTCATGTTTTTTCATGGACCGGATCAGCTTCTCGTCGAACTCTTTAGCCATATGAACACCCGCCGACTTCAACTTGTAATCCAATACCGCCACTTCGACGATGGTTGCGATGTTGCGGCCCGGCTTGATGGGGATGGTGTAGCAGGATTTTTCGATGCCAAGAATCGTCGTGATCTTGTCTTCGATTCCCAGTCGCTCGTATTCTTTTCCCGAGTCCCACTCCTCCAACTGAATCACCAAATCCACTTGCTTGGTCATGCGCACGCTTTTCGGCCCATACATGCGGCTGACGTCGATGATGCCGATTCCGCGCACTTCCATATGATAGGGAACGGGGGATCGTCCCGTCCCCACCAGCTTCGAAAACTGGGTGCCGCGAATATAGATGAGATCGTCCGCTACGAAAGCATGTCCCTTCGACAACAGTTCCAGCGCGCACTCGCTTTTGCCGATGGAACTGGGGCCGGTAATCAAAACGCCGACGTTGAAGACGTCCATCAAAACGCCCCGCCTGACAACGTAGGGGCTAAGTTCCAGTTCCAACGCATCCCACAAGCGCTTCGTGAAGATGGTTGTATTGTGGGTGGAGCGTAAAATGGCGACTTTGTGTCGCTCCGCATATTGCAGAATTTCGGGAAACAATTCGAGATCGTTCGTAACGACGACGCAAGGCGGCAGCAGAGAAAAAATCCTTTCCAGGTTTTTCAGAACGGCTTCGTCCCGCCGATGGCTTTCTAGGTAAGCCATTTCTCCGGAACCGAAGATTTGAACCCGGTCCGGCTGGTATTTCTCGAAGAAACCCGTCAACTCCAGCGCTGGCCGGTTCAATTCCGGGCGCAAAATATTACGGTTTAATCCTTCCGGCGGGCCGCACGCCCGGACGTTCAAATCGTCGAACTCGAGCAGCCGCCGCACCGGCAGCGGATCCGGCATGAAGATGCGTTCTTGCGTCATGATGCGCCCGTAGCCGCAGAAGGCTCATGAATTTTACATAGGATGGAATACGCGTCGTCAGGAGTTTTCGCTTTCAACAACTCTTCGCGGGCCGACGCTTTGCTTAACAAACGGGTTAAGGAAGCCATGACTTTCAAATGCTGCCCCGGCGCAGAACGGGGAGCCAGGATGAGAAAAAAGATATACACCGGCTCTTGATCCAACGCGTCAAAATCGACGCCTTCCGGCGTAAAGCCGCAGGCCACGCATATCTCCTTGACTTCCACACATTTAGCGTGGGGCAACGCTACGCCATGCCCAATTCCAGTGCTGCCGACCTCTTCTCTTTCCATCAACGCTTCAAAAATGGCCTGCCGGTGCGGCAACTGCTTGACCGACGCCACCAAATCGACCAGTTCGGAGATGGCTTCCGTTTTGTTTTTCGCTTCGAGGGGAACTTTGATACATCGCGGAGAAATCAGATCCAACAGGTTCATAACGTTATTTCCCGTCGCGTCTCGTTTGGATTTTCGATTTCGGATATTCGTTACTCGGTTGCGCGGAAAAGTGCGGCGTTTTACGCATCCGGTTCGATAAGACCGTAATTGCCGTCCTTCAGGCGATAGATAACGTTTAAGCGTTCATTGGTGGAATTTTTAAAAACGAGAAATTCCTGATCGATCAAATCCATCTGCATCGCCGCTTCGTCAACCGACATGGGCTTAATAGTGAATCTCTTGGTATGGATTACTTGGGGAGACGGTCTCATCCCTTCGATGTCCTCTTTTTCGAAGACGGACACGTTGAGGTTGATGCCTAAATCCTCTTTCGTCTTTTTGGATTGATGATCGACTAGCCGTTCCTTATGCTTCCTTAACTGCGCGTCCAGTTTGTCCACGACTTTATCGATAGACGCATACAAATCTTCTGACTTCTCCTCGCCGTGAATGACGAGTCCGTTGGCCTTGACCGTTACTTCGGCCACTTGGTTGATCTTTTGCGTATACAGAACGACGTGCACGTCGATCACGCGGGGGAAATACTTCTTCAACTTCATGAGACGCTTCTCGAGATACTCCCGAATCGCCTCGCTAACCTCAACTCGCCGGCCTACAATGGAAAGTTGCACTGCGTTCACCTCCTGGAATCCGTCCTCTGCGCCGTTATTGTTGGATACGGCGAGGGAGAAGACGATTCCGCGATTTTATTTATACGGCTGAAAGAGCTTATTATAGCCTCGCGCATTCCCAAATAAGAGTGGAAACGCTCGTTCAAGACGGAAATTGCCTTCAGCGGGGATTTACCGCAAAAAAATCCTAAATCCACAGATTTTCCCGCCGCAGGGCAAATTGATCCGGCGAGATCGCCGCCTGTCGGCTTTCACTTCTCCCTGGAACGCATCCGTTGTATCTTAAGAAAGCTTCAGGATTGTATAGATCGGAAGAGTAAATCAAAGCCGAACGCATAGTAACGCCATCGTATGCGCGTTGCCATGGTCTGAATCTGGAAATCCCTGGGAATAATGTCTATTCAATACCGTCATGCACGAATTTATTTTTGTAAGATGAGGCTCTTGCAAAATGGATAAAGTCTACGCTTTAATTCTCCCCCCAAACTTGGGGGGAGTTAGAGGGGGGTTGATTTTATTAGGTTTAAGGCAACCCCCTCCTAACCTCCCCCAAGCATGGGGGAGGAAAAAAAGGAATTTTACAAGAGGCTCAGATGAGTGAATACGGCGATTAAGAATTCCAGAGATCGATCTATGGAAAAAAAATCTTCCCATATCCCTTGCCTGTTGGCGCTCTTTTTGCCCGTCGCCGTCTTCCATTGGAAAATTATCTTTCTGGGCTGGATTCTTTGCGGGGGCGATATGATCAATCAATTCGTTCCCTGGCGGGAATTCGCTCTGGAGGAAATTCGCAACGGCCGTTTTCCTTTCTGGAATCCTTACGTCTTCTGCGGCGCGCCCTTCGCGGCGAATATCCAGACATCTCTTTTTTATCCCTTCAACCTGTTCAATCTTTTCTTCAGCGTGGAAAGGACGTTTTCTCTCTCGCTCGTATTCCATCAGAGTTTGGCTCAATTGGCGATGTATTGGTTTCTCTGGAAACTCTGGGGATCGAAATCCGGCGCCGTTCTCGGCGCTTTGGTTTACGGTTGGTCTGGCTTTTTCATCACGCATGGCTCCGACGGCCATCTCATTCACATCCGAGCCTGCGCCTGGCTGCCATTAGTTCTTCATTTCCAGACGCAATGGCGGGAAAAACGAACGAAAACCAGCCTTGTTCTCTTCGCTTTCTCCCTTTCGGCGATGTTCTACGGCGGACATACTCAGATTCCATTGTATGTCTTTTATCTCGTTCTTTTGCGCGCTCTTTGGTGGGGTTTTGGGGATTGGAGAGCGTCAGGCCGTTGGCGTTCGATTCTTCCCCATCCCATCGCAACCGCCATTGGATTGGCCTTTTCGTTAGGCTTGGGGGCGCTAGTTCTATTTCCGTTGTTGCAACTTTCCCGGCATACGGCGGAGCGAGCCGGCGGCGCCCGCTACGAGTTCGCCGTTAACGATTCGCTCCCGCCCGCCCACTTGATTACGCTCGCTGCGCCGTTTTTTTATGGCATTCCCGCCAGCCCCGAAAAAGAGAATATCTTTTGGGAAACGCGCACGGGCTACCATGAAATATGCGGTTATGCGGGCGCATTTTCCTTATTGTTATTCATTTTGGCCTTTCTCCCCTCGCCGGAATCGGAAACGCAGCGCGGCGAATCGTTCCGGCGGCGCGAGGCGTATTTTTTCCTCGCCGCCGCGATGGGGGGCATTCTGTTTTCGTTGGGACGCTATACGCTTCTCTATTCCCTTCTCTACTACGGCCTTCCGGGTTGGAGCTATTTTCGCGTTCCCGGACGGCTGGTTTTATTGTATATCCTAGGCGCGTCGGTTTGCGCCGCCCGCGGATTGTCTTTGTGCGAACATTCCGATTGGAAAAAAATCAAGGATGCCGCCGCCATTAAAATCGCCGCCGTTTTATCGATAGGATTAGCCGCTTTCGTTCTCATTCTCGCCTTGTCCAAACCCGCCGTTCTCCACTATCTCCGAGATGTCGAAATCGACCGCACAATCATGGAATACCGGCTTTGGAATGCCAACCGCACCGCCATCAGCGCCCAATTGCCCGATCGTCTTTTTGCCATCAGGTACAGTTGGATGCTGAAATCCAGTTTAATAGCGATCGGTTTCTTGGCGGCGGGCGGACTTTCTCTCTTGGCGATGAAAAAGATCGGGAAAACTTATGGATGGCTGTTTCCCGCCGCTGTAGTTTTATTGGACCTGTTCCTTTTCTCTTATCGGTTTTTCCCCGCCAAACCGGCGGAAGCATGGCGGAAGGAGTATTTCCCCCAAACGGAATTGGTCTCCTTTCTGCAAAAAAACGCTCAAGGATGGCGCGTCCTATGCCTGGATGACGCTATTGGTTATCCAGGATTGGATTCCCATCCCGAACTGCGTCCCAACCGCCTCATGCATTACCGCATCGAAACGGCGCGCGGCTACGATCCCATTATCCTAAAATCCTTCACCCGATACGCGAATCGGATGTTCGGACATCCCCCAGAGACTCCTCAAGGGGGCTTATTGTTTTTCCCTACGGTTCCAGAACAGGATTATTTGAACGACATGAATATCCGGTATATTGTTACTACTCAAACCTTGAATCCTCCTTATCGTGAAGTATGGCGTGAAGCAGCTTCCCCCATGAAAATCTACGAAAATCCCAGCGCAAAATCCCGGATATTTATGCAAGATTCCACTGTAGACAACCTCATCCAAGTAACAAAATCCACGCCGGTTGAAATTTTATTCTCAATCCAAAAGGAATTGTCCGTAGAGAAACCTCAAACCATAATATGGTCCCATACCGTTTATCCAGGTTGGCGATTCCAATCCAATGGCGAAAATCCATCCTTAGTTTTGTATGAAGACGTTTTTCTTGCGGGTCGCGTTAAAGCCGGCCATGAATCTCTCGCTTTCCGTTATGTTCCCGATTGGCCTTTCCATCTTGGCGCAACCGTTACTCTATTCTCTCTTTTCGCGGGGCTTATCGTTGGTTGGACGGAAAGAAAAAAAGCGCGTCCTAATTCGTTATTATAAGAGGCTCTTGCAAAATTAATAAAATCCGCTTTTAAATTCTCCCCCCAAGCTTGGGGGGAGTTAGAGGGGGGTTGATTATGTTAGACTTAAAGCAACCCCCTCCTAACCTTCCCCAAGCATGGGGGAGGAATTATGGAGTTATGCAAGAGGCTCATAAGATTTTACGTTATATTTCTACTCAATCGAATTCCTCCCAACGAATAAATAGAAACGTACAACCATTTGATTTTGCATCGCTAAAACAATATATAAATAAAAACCTATATAAAGTAATTTAAAAAAAATACCCAAAACCATATTCCTCTTTTTGATATTAAGATATAATTCTTAATAATAAATGCTTATAATATGGACTTTTAATGTAATAATACTTTACTTCTCGTCGGGGGCATTTATCTATTTGGAAGCCTCCCGCGGAACATCGAAATCACTTTTGCGAAAATAAACAAACTTAAAGGCGAGTGGCTTATCATGTCGAATCTCGTTGCCGAACCTATATCTTTGATTCCATCCGACTTGATTTCCTTAGTCCATGATGAAAATCCCCTGCTGCTGAAATATTCGCTTATCGGCGGTATGACACGAAAAGTAAGCCATGCCATGAATAACTATTTGACGGGGATGATCGGTTACATTCAATTGGCGGAGAAATCGGCGGGAGTGGACGCCAAAACACGCAAAAACATGACGCGGCTGCTTCAATGCTGCGAATCGGCCAAACTCTTGAATACGACTCTTGCCGAATTGTTCTCTCCTATCTCTCGCGAAGAATTCGTAGAGGATATCGGAGTATTCATGGATGACGTCTTGGCGTTCTGCAACCATATTTTTGGACCGAATTGTTCTATCGTTATCCGTGAAATCTCTCCTTCTATAAGGATCGCTGCGCCCGAAACGCCGTTGAAAGAAATGCTTCTCTATCTTTTGCTTCACGCCAATGAAACGATGAATGGCAAAGGCGAAATGAAAGTCAGCATCGGCATGGAGGATGGATTGTTATTCGATGTTTTGGAAAATTACGTTCCCTTCATCGTTATAGAAATCGAAGCCAATGCTTTAACGGAGGAAAATTCCAACGATCTTTCCCATGTTTGCCATACAGGTTCCATGAAAAAAATCGACAATTTCCAGGCTTCCGCTAGTCTGATTCTCGCCAAATCCCTTGCTTCTCAATGGGGCGGCGTCGTCGAATGCATCCAGATGGAGGAGAATCGGACGATCGATCGGCTTCGTTTGCCCCAAAGCCCCGCCGCCTCTTGGCATCGAGATAATACATCTCCATCTTTGGATGCTCTCTCGTTCCACACGCGGCCTATCCGAATCGTTTTACTGGAGGATCAAGAATTAATCAGTGAATTTCTGCAGATTTCATTAGAAAAAGAGGGGCACTCCCTGGAAATTTTCCATGACGGCCTCGAACTTGAACGCTATCTTTCGCATACGGATATCCAATTAATTGATGTTTTTATCTTGGATGTCCTGGTTCCTGGCCGATCGGGACTGGAAGTGGCTCGTTCCATTAGGAAAAAAAATCGCCATTCCAAAATTTTGTTTTACAGCGCCTTGTCGAACGAAGAAGACGTACGCCGGGAATTCTCATTGAACGACAATACGAGATTTCTTCCTAAGCCTTTCAAAAAGGAAGAATTATTTATGAGTTTGCACGAAATGACGTTGAAAAGTTGAGTCGCGAGAGGTATCGTCTATTCTAATAGAGGAGAGGCTCATGCAAAATTAATAAAATCCGCTATTAAATTCTCCCCCCAAGCTTGAGGGGGAGTTAGAGGGGGGTTGATTTTATTAGACTGAATGCAACCCATCCTTACCTCCCCATACTTGGGGGAGGAATTATAGAGTTTTTGCAAGAGGCTCGAGGAGAAACGTTTTGATTTTGTAACGGTTGGAATAGTATGCCATTTCTTACGTATTTGGGTAGGAAGTATTTTGAACTCGATGCCGCCTCAGACAACCAATCCTGCCATTGTAATGCTCGAAGGAGATAGTCAAGATATCTTCTTCGCTATTCAAGCGGAAGCGGACGCGTGCCAGCAAGATATTCGCGAAGCCGAACAAGAAGAACAAATCAGCGCCAAAGAGAGCGAACGGCTCGATAAAATCGTACAGGAAGAGATAAAAGACGCGGAAAAACGACGATTTATACTTGCCGCCGCCGATAATAAAATCAAACTGGCTTGGCAATCGCATCCGCGCTTGAAATTCGTAGAACAAAAACTCCAACCCAAAGGAAAAATATGGTGGCTGGCCTTTTTGCTTGACCTTCGTCCCCAAGACGAATTCGCCTCCTTAGAGAAGGATTTCTGCCTGAACATTCTCGAATCCGATCTGGCTCAATCCATAAACCATCGAATGGATTTGATGGTGAATTGGGATGAAATTTTAAAAGTTCACCATTCCCTGCTCGTCGCCGTCGCCAAGATTGTCGGACAAAGTTTATACACTATCGCCGAGCAGTTGCAGGATTCCCGCGCCATGGAAGACGTAAAACTGTTGCTTCATTCTCTGGATTTGAAAATAGACAAAAAGAGAATTAATATCTTCCGCACTCCCTTCAGCGAACTCCGAAACAGTTTCGAAACGGGACTCTTTCTTTTGGAAAGAACCTACGACAAGGTCATCCAGCTCCAAGTCAAAAGGAGAGAATTGCAGGAAGCAAAAAATCGCTTCGATTCCGCCAAAAAGAAAATGGAAGATAATTCTAAGAATAGTCAAGAATCCCGCTCCTCCGATTTAATGAATAAAACGCAGGCGGCAAGGAGAATGATTTATCAAGAGAAGAAAAAATTTTAAGCATCCTCACCCTCATTGCATTGATTCGCCATGCCGAACCTCATACATTAAAACGCCCTTGAGATTTCATTTTATTTGTCGGATAATCGATTCGTGGAATGTTATCGATCATTCGCTTCTGTTGCCATGATTTTTGGAAATACAAGGGAGAGGAATATGAAAAACAAGGCCTTCACTTTAATCGAGTTGTTAATCGTCGTCGCCATTATCGGCATTCTCGCCGCCATCGCCGTTCCCAATTTTCTCAACGCCCAAACCCGCGCCAAAATCGCCCGCGTGGAATCGGACTTGAAATCGCTTTCCACAGCCTTATCCATGTACCGGCTCGACAATAACAGGCCCCCCGACGACAGCCAACCCAGCCACGGGTGGGTGATATCCTACGCCCGGTTAACCACGCCGGTTTCGTATATGAGCGCGGTGCTGCCCGATGTTTTCCAGGCCGACGACGTTCTCATCAACGATAATACGGGGCATCGCATCGGCGGCCCCAACGGTCCTCTTTCCTACGATTACGGCACGGATAAATTTCATGGTTATAACGGCAGTCCCACCCACGTGTGGTATAAAGCCTGGAGAAATTCCACGTGGAAAATCGGCAGTTGCGGACCCGATAAAAAATATCTCAACGTCGCGCTTCCCGCTGGCGCCGGTTGGCTGGCAGGCAACTTTTACGACGCCAGTAACGGCCTCGTCTCTCCCGGCGATATCTTTCGCGGTGAAGAATTTTACAGTAAGGACAGCAAACAGAGAAACTGACTGGGGGACTGGGGGACATTAAGACATTGAGATTTGGGAGACGGGGAGAGTGTTCGCCTCTTTATACATTGAAGTTTTTTTGCGAGACGAACAATGAAAGGCTTTTTTATAACAGGAACCGATACGGGAATCGGGAAAACCCTAATTACATCACTCCTCGCTCTCGGTCTGCGCCGGCAAGGCGTTCATGTTTGTCCCGTCAAGCCTATTGGCGCTGGAGGCGTATTTATTGAGAATCGCCTAATCTCTGAAGACGTTCTCGTCTACCGCCGCGTGGCGGATATCGAGGAACCGGCGTCTTTGCTGAATCCCATCTGTTTTCAAAGAGCCGTTTCGCCCCATTTTGCGGCGGAGTTAGAAGGCCGCCCTATCGTTTCCTGCCAAATCATCAAATCCCTTGAAAAGATATCTGCCCGTTACGACGTTCTACTGGTAGAGGGCGTTGGGGGATGGATGGTTCCCCTGAACGGCGAGTATTTGGTCGCCGACTTGGCGAAAGCGTTGAAATTGCCGATTCTCGTCGCTTCCGCCAACCGTTTGGGAACGCTGAATCATACGCTGTTGACTCTTGCGTCAATTCGTCAAAGCGGCTGTTCCTTGGCGGGCGTTGTCTTCACTCATTCTCAGCCGGACGCGCCCGCCGATCTGGCGAGAAACAATATCGAAACCATAGAGAAAATCGGAAAGACCGCTATTCTGGGAAGCATCCCCTTTCTGGAACCGCAACTTTTAGAAAATCCCGATAGAGAATTATTATGGCGAAAAATTCGGAATGCGTTTCAATGGAATCAAATCATCCAACTCCTTACAACATAGAAGAGATCGAACGTTGGACGGATTGGGATCGACGCTATATCTGGCATCCTTTCACGCAGATGCAAGATTACGTCCAACAGCCGCCGCTCATCATTTCTCATGGCGAGGGCGCTTATTTATACGATATCCAAGGCCGCCGCTACTTCGACGGCAATTCGTCTCTTTGGGTATGCGCGCATGGGCACGGACGCCGGGAAATCACGCAAGCTATCCAACGGCAGGCGGAGAAAATTTCGCACTCCACCCTCTTAGGCCAGGCGAATATCCCCTCCATCGAGCTCGCCAAACGCCTTGTTGAAATCGCGCCGCCGGGCTTGGAAAAAGTATTCTATTCCGACAATGGATCAACGGCTGCCGAGATCGCTTTGAAAATGGCGTTTCAGTATTGGCGCCAAGCGCGTCCGCCGCGTTCGAAAAAGAAGACCTTTCTTAGCATTCACAACGCCTATCACGGCGACACGATCGGCGCCGTCAGCGTTGGCGGCATCGATCTTTTTCATGGAATATTCGGCCCGCTGCTCTTTTCCTGCTGCGCTATTCCCTATCCCGTTTATTCCAAATATACGTCCATAGAACCGCCGCAAACAATCGCCCAAAAATCGCTAGACGCCTGCGAACGCCTTTTGCGCGAACGCGCCGCCGAAATCGCCGCCGTCATCGTCGAGCCGATGATGCAGGGCGCGGCGGGGATACTTACCCAGGCGCCGGGATTTCTTATAGGTTTGCGCGACTTATGCCGCCGCTACGAGGTTTTTCTCATTTTCGATGAAGTGGCGACAGGTTTTGGCCGGACGGGAAAAATGTTCGCCTGCGAGCATGAGGGAGTCTCGCCGGATTTCATGTGTTTAGCAAAGGGACTCACGGGTGGCTATCTACCCTTGGCGGCGACGTTAACCACGCAGGAAGTCTTTGACGGATTCTTAGGCGAGTACGGCGAGTTCCGCGCTTTTTTCCACGGCCATACTTTTACCGGAAATCAACTCGGCTGCGCGGCGGCGTTAGCCAGCCTCGATTGTTTCGAGAAAGACCAGACGCTGCAACGACTGCAACCGATCATCGCCCACCTGGAACGACGGCTGGATTGTCTTTTCGAAACCAACGACCGCGTCGCCGACATCCGCCAAATCGGCATGGCCGCCGGAATCGATCTCGCCAGCAGCCGCGTTCGCAATGAATCCTACCGCGTAGAGGACGCCCTCGGCGCCAAGGTCTGCTTCGCCTTGCGCAACTATGGAATATGGCTCAGACCGCTAGGCAACACGCTGGTTCTTATGCCTCCGTTGATTGCGACGATCGAGGAAATCGATTATTTGATCGATTCCATCGATCAGTGCATGAAGGAAGAATTGACGTGAGGGATATGTTTAAAAGGGATTATCCTCTTCCAACAAAGTTGGAATATCTCGTGCGCTATGAATAATTCGTACTATATCAATACATTCATCTAAAACCTGATAAAAAATCAGATAGCGTTCGAAACCAGGAATAGGTAAAAAACGAATATTTACCAAATCAGGGTGCGAAAATTTCCAAGATTGGCCTATTAGAGGCATTTTGGCCAGTTCTTCAAATGCATATTCTGCGGCTTCTAAAAAGCGGATCGCGGCGGATATGTTATCGTTTCCGATATAATCGCAGATTTCTTCTAAGTCGATTATGACTTGATTTCTTTTTGCGATTCGGCGGATCATTATCGATTCCGCCGTTGGTTAAATCGTCCTACGATTTTCCGTTTCAAATCTTCCCAATCTTTCTTGGTCATCTCGGTGGAGGGACCGCTATTCAATCCTTTCAATAGCAAATTTTCTAACCGAATTTCTTCTTCGCGCCTCTGTTTTTCCCGAATCAACGAGCGGATGTATTCGCTGACGCTGCTATAACCGCCGCGTGCGGCTTCGGTTTGGACAAATTCTTTCATTTCCGCCGATAAAGCAATGTTCATGGTTTCCATTATACATATCTCCTATTAAGTAATTGTATCGCGATTTGGCAATATTTGCCATTCCATGGTCAAAATAGGAGTCGATAATTTTTCGTAAAAAACTCGCTTTACCCAAATATTCCGATTTGACAATAAGTTTCTCAATAGATAAACTGGTAAAGAAGTAAAGAATAACAAGCGAACATTATCCGCCGCGAGGAGCGCCATGCCCACGACCCGCATTAGTCCCAAACATCAGATTACCATCCCTAAACCGGTTTTCGACGCCGTGAGTTTGGAAGTCGGGGATGTTTTGGACGCCGCCGTTCATAACGGCAAAATCGTTCTTACTCCCAAACGCTTGGCTGACAAAGTCCCTGCGGCTAAATTCTCGCCCGCCGAACAGAAAATCCTTGTTCGCGCCCAAGCCAAAATCGAGCGCATCCAAAACGACTTGTTAAATTCCAAAGGTCTTACCGTCAAAGAAACCGAACTAGCCTC
>JBFMBP010000015.1 GCA_040755155.1 Candidatus Omnitrophota bacterium
GCCCTCTCTTCTTGTTCGAAGGTGAATTGCGGGAGGGCGAATCTCCGTTTTTCCCCCTGTGTCCGGCATCGCGGCATGTCATTTCGAGGGAGCGCAGCGACCGAGAAATCTTCAACCCGCGTGTGGATGGATTTCTCGCTATCGCTCGAAATGACAGAGTCGCAGCATGACAGAGCTGTGATGAGCCTGCCAGCTTTCTGTTTTCTTAGGAATGATGAAAGAAGGTTATTCATGGTCGTTAACAATCTCACCCTTATAAACCCGTCTCCCCGTCTCCCCTTCTTACGGATTTTTTTCTACTGGCAATGTTATGATTGGCAATGGTTGGCGTAAGGATTCGATGAAGCGAACCATCTCCGCATGATCTTGAGCTTCGCGGAAGCCGAAATAGAAAGCGGCGGGATAATCCTTCATGCCGGGCGAAACGGCGTTGGGGGCGCCGCCGCGTCCCCAGCCTACAACCCAAAAATGGTATTGGGGAAATTCCAAAACGGCGTCTTTTACTTTATCGTCCTGCGCATGGATGAAATAGAGTTTTTCCTTAACGCCGTCTTCGCCTTGATAGGCCCATTCGGGCGAGAGGTCTTCGTTGAAATTTCCCTGGCCCAGGCGGCGCGGCTGATCTTCGTTCGCCAGGCGCGCGAAATCTTCCGGCCCTAACTTATTTCCACCCGGCGCCGCTTCCTGGATAAAGGCGAAGCCGTTCTCGTTGCCTTTCGTTACCGTACAACGGATCGTGGAAGGAAATATTTCGTAAACGATTTCCCACTCGCCTTGCGACGTTCCCTTGGCGATGACATGGCGGGAGCGAATTGTCATTTTCAGGGGGCCTTCGGAAATCATTTCGCTTTTGACGTTCCAACCGCCATCCGAGGATTTTAGTCCATCATAGGTTTGATGAAATATAGTACTGAAATCGGGCGAGTGCAAATTAGGAATGCCTTGAAAATGGGATAGATCGGATCGCACCCAATCGCCTTCCGCATTATCTTGGACGTCTTTATGAGCGAAAATGCGGAAAGCGCCGCCGCTTTTTTGGAAAGTATAAAAGCCGTAAGGCGGCGCGGAAAATTTCCACGAATCGCCGTCCGGCGAAGATAATGTTACGCGAGATTTAACCTCCGCTTTGGGTTTGGCGCCTTTAAGAGCGGAATCGAAATAGACATAAAAAAAACGAGCGCCGCCGGATGGAACTTCATCCAGCATCCAAATGAGACTACCCACAGCATTACGCAAAGGATCGAAGCCGGGCGCGGGATCGAATTGGCTGTCAACCTCGCGCAGAATCTTTCCCGAACGCTCCACCTCAATGACGCGGATAGAGTGGGGATCGACGGCCTCGCCGATGGCGAAAACGCTGTTGAACAGAACAATGAAGTCCAGTTCGATTTCGACGGGCTTGTCGATGCGTTCATAGCCGCCGGTTTGGATCATGACCGGAAGCCGGTACGTCCAGCGGCCATCCCACCACTCCGCTGGCTTCGCCTGGGCGGCGGGTTGAGCAAAAGCAGTGGAATCTCCTGAAAGCGAGAATATGCTAATCGCAATGAGAACTACGAATATTAATGAAAAAAATAGACGCCATCTCCACATAACTTTCGATTACCTCGGAATCACCGGCAAGATCAAATGCGAGGGATGCTCGGCGTCGTGGTAAATGGTTTGCGTCGCTTTGAAGACTTCCTTATCGGTTCCGAAGGGCTGGCCGCTGTTGGGATTGCGGTCGAAGCGGGGGAAATTACTGCTGGAGATTTCCAGCCGGATGCAGTGACCTTCCAGAAAGAGATTGCTGGTCGCCCACATGTCGATTTCGTACTTGTAGATTTTTCCCGGCTCGATCAGTTCCAAGTCCGTGGAGGAATTGCGGTAGCGGGCGCGCAGGATGCCGTCGCAGAGGTTAAAGGCTTTGCCGTCGGGATGCACATCCACCAGCTTGGCCGTGAAGTCGGTGTCTTTCGCGGTAGATGAGGCGTATAGAATCATCTTCACGGGGCCGGTGGCTTCCACTTCTTGCGTCAATGGCAGAGTGGTATAGACAAGCACATCATCCCGCTTCTCGATTTCCTGTTGATCGAAGGGACCGGCGGCGGCGCCGAAGAGATTGTTGCCACCCTTGGTGGGAACGGGATTGTCGGGATCGTAAACGAAAGAATCCGCCGTTTTCATTTCCGGTTCTGCGAGATACAACGCTCCATTACCGCTCGAAGTATTGGCTTTGCCCTGGCTGTGGAGATAGTAATTCGTATATTGCGTCCTGGCGAGCGGCCATTCGTTTTCGTTGCGCCACACGTTCTCGCCCATAACGTAGAGGCGGTAAGGCGGCCAATTCTCCACGCCCGTTTCCTCGTTTTTCAACCAGTAGCCATACCAATCGTCCTGCAATTTCGACATTTCGATTTTCGCCGACTGGCCGAACTCCAATTCGCCGAGTTTGGTTTGATTGACGCCGTGGCCCCAAGGACCGACGATGGCGAATTGGTTGCGCCGGGCTAGAAGATTCTTCGAACGATGGCGGACATTGGCGATCTGTTCCAGCGTGATTTTGGAGAAGATATCGTACCATCCGCCGACGTTCAAAATGGGAACGGCGACATCTTCGTATCGTCCATCGATGCCCCGTTTTTTCCAATAATCGTCATAGGTGGGATGCGCCACCCAATCGCGCAGGTAAAAGATTTCCCGGCCTATGGCGTCGTCCCATGTTTTCAAAGGTAATTGGCGAAACGACTTGTCCCAGTCGATTTGCGGCGGCTTTTCCCCTTCTTTGAAGGAGACCAGCGTTCCCCAACCCATCATCAACGCCAATTGCAGCGCTCCGCCGCAGTAATTCGTATCGTAATACGCTTGCGTAAAAGGCACGATGGGCATCATGGCCGTCAAATAGGGACTGCCGCAAGGCGCCAAAGCCCATTGCGTAAAGCCGACGTAAGAACCGCCGAAAGTAGCAATTTTGCCATTGCACCAACTTTGTTGTCCTGTCCACGCCAGCGTGTCGCAGCCGTCTTCGACGTCATAACGGAAAGGATCCCAAATTCCTTCCGAGTCGAATTTTCCCCGCGCATCCTGATAGACGACGGCGTAACCGCGCTCGGCGAAGCCTATTGCTTCCCCCGCTTTTTCGTCTTTCTTATCGTAGGGAGAACGAATAAGGATAACGGGAAAAGGGCCGCCCTCTTTGGGAATGAATAGATTGGCCGCCAGTTTTACGCCGTCACGCATGGGGATCATGACGTTAGCCTGGAAAGTATAAGATTTCTCTTGTTCCTCTCCCATCGCCAACGGCGTCATTACAGCGATTAAGCATAGCCAAACCAAAATCATCTTCATCGATTCGCGTATGTTCATTATGGCCTCCAATTTTCACGATTATAAATTCACAAAAATGATGGGTCAAAAAACGCGACCCATCCTACCATTTAACATTGCGCTTATTGTAAAGGAAAACAACCCATCGCCGCCAGTGGCGGATCGCAAAAAGAAAGAGCGTTCCCAATGCGCCGGGACGCTCTTCCGCAAATACAATCCAAAACCTATTTACTTCTTCATGCAAGCCAGCGCCTTCTTGGCGGTGATTTTGACGATATAGGAAGAATCGTTATCCACCTTCGCTTGGATGAGAGACTCCGCTTCGGCGCCGCCCATTTTGGAGAGGCTGACGATGGCGGCGCAGCGGAAATGTTCGCTCTCCGCATTTTCCAAAACGCCTCGAAACGTTTCCATCGCGTCTTCCAGCATCTCGCCCTTTTTCACTTGTTGATCCATGAACCGGAGATAACTGTCGACGAAAGCCGCCTTGTCGCGATCGGACAGCGATTCGAAATCGGGCAATTCAGGCTCGTTTTCCGGTTTGACGCCGATGCGGGCCGCCGCTTTCATGGCGGCGATGGCGACTTTCACGTTGGCGGATCCCATTTCGGCCGCTACAGGCTCCACCGCCGCCGGATCCTTGCGATGTCCCAAGGCGGTAAGGACTCTAGGCTCGAATTCCGCCGATACTTTTTTCAAGCCGTCCACTAACGCCATCGTCGCCGCCGGGCCGGGAATCCGTTCCAGGCAATAGACCGCTTCTTCTTGCAGTTCGGGATCGGTTAAATATTTCGCCGCCGCATTGACGGCGGAATCGCCGGCGATCATGGAGAGATGCCGCAAAGCAATGGCCTTCGCCCAAGCGGGATGATCTCTCTCTACGACGCGGATATATGCATCGACGACGGATTGCCAACGGTCGCCGGAAAAGGTCTTGCCGACGGAATGGGTGATTCTTTTCAACGCTTCGTCAGCCGCTTTGGATATGGGCAATTCTTTTGCAACCAGCAAATCGCTCAGCGGTTCGATGACGGAGGCGTCCATCTGCGCGGCGAGCGTCCAAGCGTTGATTTGCTTGATTTCCTCGCCGCTTTTTATATCGGAAAGAAACGTTTGAATATCTTTATTGAATACTTCCGGCATGGTTTTATTCTCCTTGATTTATGGAGCCCGTCCTTTTCTTCAGGGCTTATCTCTCCTCGCCGTCTTAAATATGCCATTCTCCCCGTCCGGGATTGCTCAACAGACGGTTGGCTTCATCGTCGTTCTTGACGCATTCGTTAACGGGATCCCATTCCAGTTTGCGGCCTAGGTTATAGGAAAGATTGCCCAAGATGCACAATGTCGCGACGCGGTGGCCCGCCTCGATGTGCATGATTGGCTTTTCGCGTGTCTTGATGCAGTCAATGAAATTCTCCGTATGGCCGGGGCTATGGAATACTTGCACGCCATCGGCGGGAACCTCGAAGTCCTTCGCCTTTTGTTCCGTATCGGTTTCGCCGGTATCGCCGTAAGTAATAATCAGGTTGCCCTTGTCGCCGATGTAGTTGGCGCCGTAGGAGCCGCGCACCCATCGGAAACCGGCTTCGTGAGGTTCGCCGGGTTGCGCCCAGATCAACGTCCAATCGGGATTTTTGAATTCGTAAGCAATATTCATAAAAACGGGACTGTCGTAGATGCCTTTGTGATGGGGATCGCCGTGGGCTTCCACCGTGACGGGGCCGGTGGCGTCGCCATTCATAACCCATAAGGCCACGCTCATAACGTGCGCGCCCCGGTCGCGGATTTGTCCCGCTCCGGTGAACTGCATCCAACGAAAAGAGCCGTGGGTGCGATCCCGGTTGTAAGGAATCCAACGCGCCGGTCCCACCCATTTCTCGTAATCGAGTTCGGTAGGCGGATCGCTGTTGGGAGTTTTCCAATCACCGGACGGCGTGGGATAATGCCAGCAGCGCACTTCGCGCACGGTTCCTATCTGTCCGTTGGCGATGTATTTGTTGCCGTGATAGGCGCCTTCTTGCGATCGTCCCTGCGAACCCACTTGCACAATCCGCGCATAACGTTCGGCGGCGGCGACCATCGCCCGGCCTTCTTCGATGGTTTTGCAGGCGGGTTTTTCGACATAGACGTCCTTGCCCGCTTCGCAGGCATGAATGCAATGGAGCGCGTGCCAATGGTCGGGAGAGGCGATGAAGACGGCGTCGATTTCTTTCTGGTCGAGCAACTCCCGGTAATCGTTGAACGTCTTTACTTGTTTGCGAAGGTCTTCATCGTCGCCGCTTACGCGCTTAACGGCTCTGGCCAGTCGATTCGAATCAACGTCGCAGAGAAAGCGAGACCATCCAGGACGCAGAAAGCTCTCGCCGCGGCCGCCGATTCCGATATGACCCAAAACCAGCGAATCGCTCGGCGCGGGCCGGTTTGGAGCGGCGAAGACGGTATGGGGAACGATTTGAAACGCAGCCGCTCCCAGCGACGCCGTCTTGGCGGTTTGGGCAAGAAATTCGCGGCGGTTCGTTTTTTTCTTATCTGCCATAACAATACTCCCGCAAATAGATTTGGTTTGAATGGAGAGAAGGCTCTTAGCCATAAAGCGTCACAGCATCCAACTCCCCATGAAAACATTCTCTCGAAACGTTGGCATATTTATCATGGCCTGTCAATCGTCAACGTGTATAATTCAAAAAACAGCGATGAGTGAAAAATTGGTGTAATTGATGGGTCAAATAACGCGACCCATCCTACGATTGTAAATGTTTTATTTGGAGGAATAACATTGTTGGAAAAGCGTTTGGAAGGAAAAATCGCCATAATTACGGGTGGAGGACGCGGGATCGGCGCGGCGGCGGCGCGCTTGTTCGCCCGCGAAGGGGCTAGAGTCGTTATTGCAAGCCGCTCGGACAACGAACTGCGCTCCGTCGTCGAATCGATCGATAAAGAATTGGATTCGGGAAGCGCGGAGGCGATTCTAACGGACGTCAGCCGCGAGGAAGACGTTGTGCGGCTGTTTCAAGAAACGCAGGATCGGTTTGGTTCTTTGGATATTCTGGTCAATAATGCCGGAGCCATTGCTGTTAGTCCAATCGAGGAGATGACCTATGGCGCTTGGCGGCATACGCTGGCGGTCAATCTGGACGGCGCTTTTCTTTGCAGCCGGGAGGCGTTTCGGTATTGGAAGCGGACGGGAAAAGGCGGCGCCATTATCAATATCAGTTCCTTGGCGGGAATCAAAGGGACGGAAAAATTTCCCGGATTCTGCGCTTATACCGCCGCCAAGCATGGCGTCGTCGGGCTGACGGAAAGTTTGAGCGTGGAAGGCAAGGCTCTAGGCGTCCGCGTCAATTGCATCGCTCCCGGCGCCGTGGATACGCAAATGCTGTGCGAAGCCGCGCCCTTTCTGCATACTGAAACCAAGCCGGAAGACATCGCTAAAGCGATTCTCTTTCTTGCGGACGAGAATCAATCGGGCAAAGTTACGGGCGCGGTCATCGAAATCCATAGCAATGCGTGAGACGCCATCATGGGCTATTTAATCCGCATAGAAAAACAGAATATCAAATTTTCATCGGCGCATTTCACACTGTTTACTGATGGACGGGAAGCGCTTCACGGCCATAATTACGTCGCCGCCGTGGAGGCGGAAGCCGATCAACTGCAAGGCGGTTTTCTGATCGATTTTTCCGTTTTGAAAACGACGCTCAAATCGATCTGCTCCGCCTTGGACGAAAAAGTTTTATTACCGGAAAATCCTCGCATCGTTTATCGGTTGGAAAACCATGTCCTGCGATTCCAGGTGGACGAGGCGGACGAATACGCCATGCCTGCGGAGGAGACGGTTCGCCTGCCTTTGGAAAATATCACTTGCGAATCGCTGGCGGGCTACGTTCATCACCTGCTTTGCGAGCGGCGGGAGCAATGGGATCCGGAAAAAAGAGTGCGGCGGCTGAGGATATGGATCGAAGAAACGCCCGGACAGCGAGGGGGATATGAAGACGCGCTGGAATGGCTTGGATTGAATCACGAAAATGCGAAGGATAAGGAAAACCACGAAAAAGGAAAAAGATGAAAATAAGGTAACTATTTAGCCGTATGAAGAGAAGAAATACGAATTAATTATTTCGCCCTTTCAGGGCTTAAGGTTTTTGTTGATCCTGTTCCCAGGCCGTTGGCCTGGGCTATCTTATTTCGCCCTTTCAGGGCTTAAAAACAAGGATTTCTCTTCAATCGGGTAAACTGTTACAAAATAAGAATGAGGCTAGGGATAACTTCATAAAAGAATATCCCCGTGGAATTTAAAATGATTTGAAAAATTGGAAAACCGGGGCGGCAATGCTACGGCGTTTCATCTTTTTCTTTCATCTTTCTTTTTCCGAACTACCAGAAAAATGATCGATGAAATGAAAGATAAAATTTTCTTGCCGCCCTGCGGTTTAATCCAACTTTTTTCTCAGTTTACCGATTTCGCCGAGGGGCTTCTTGCCCTATAGACAAGCCGGTTCCCAGGCGATCGCTTCGCTATGTTCATCCCAACTTAGCGAAACGACCGTGAGTTCCACCCCCGCTACTCATTCACCGATGCCCACCCTACGCGGCTGAGCAAGGTTATCGACGATGCCATCCTCTTCCACTTCGCTTTTTAGCGGCGAGTACGGCGGGGACTGTTCGGCGCGCGCCGTGAGAAGGTCCCTCGCTTATTATGGGGAAGGCCGCAATTTGGAGGCGATAACAGCAATGATGAGTGATGAATGATGAATGATGAAAAAGAATGTTGGATCACACGGCGCGTCCTATTCTACGGTCTCTGCACAGTTTCGGTGGGCTATGCTTCGCTTTGAGCCCACCCAACATAACTGTTGGAATGATGAATGATGAAGAAGATTGATGGGTTTAGCATCGCGGGACATCCTTCGGCGTCAAGGCTAGAAAGTTGTTTCTGCCCTTGAGTAATCGTATTACTCCGCCTGAGCGATAATAATCTGCTGATGCCCCAATCCGCTCCAATCAACCAATTCACCGCCGCGCTTCTCGATCCACGCTTCTATGGCGTTGGCTTCGTCCAGATTATAAAGCCGTACTCGCTCCACATAGAATCTCAAAAGCGCCGGAACGCCGATCTCTTCCGCGGCGCTTTGCGTTCGAAACAGGTTAGCAGTCTCCATCGCCGCCGTATTGGCTCCGGATAGAAACACGCAGCGCGATTCTCCATAAGCCGCTGGATAGACGACCTTGCTTAGAAGCATATACGCGTCGAAGCCCAGCGTCTGCATTACGCGCCAGCCATACTTCTCCCATTCGACGTAGCGCGATTCGTCCACATAGCAGTTGTGCCAATATTTTTCCAAGGGAGATAAATCGAAGCGGGCGCGGTAGGCGTCGGTTCGCTCATGGCCTTGGCGCGTCGATTCCACCAGGAAGAGAGTGGCGGAATCATGAGCGCAGCGTCGCAGATTTTCCAACGCTTTCATCTGGTCGCCGTGTTGGGGTAAATTAATTAATAGGCGCTGCGCCGTAACGGCGTCGAAAGGAGGATAATCTAGTTTTAAATCCAAAACATCGCCGGTATGAAAAAAAAGATCGGTTCCGGGAAGGGGATCCAAACTCCAAAAAGGGCTAAGCCGCGACCGGATTTGCTGGCGATAGGATGGATCGTCCTGCAATTGCTGCGCCCAGCGGATCATGGCGGGGGAATAATCGATGCCCACCGTACGGATTGCCCGCTGCGAAAGGACGAACGTTCCGAATCCTGCGCCGCAACCGATATCCAGCAGTTGGTTCGAACGCGGAATCAGGGAAAGCAGCGTTTGCAATTCGTGGATACGAAAGCTATGGTCTCGGATTGTCGCCTGGCAGGTTTCGCCCCAATCGGACGCTTCCGCTTCCCAAAATTGGCGGATGTTTTGAAACGTTCGTTCTCTCTTTTCGCCTTGGCGCGACATGCCGCTCTCCTCACCAATAATACCGGCGGAATTGACGATAATATTCTATGGTCCGCGATAATCCTTCTTCCAAACCGATGGATGGCTTCCAGCCGAGAATGGTTTTGATTTTGGCTATATCCCCATAATAATCGCCCGGCTCCAAGGCTTTGCGCTCTTTGGAAAAGGGAGTGAACTCGCATCGTCCCGATCCCGTCAACTCGACGATCTTATTTCCCAATTCGTTAAAAGATGTGGGGACTCCCATTCCCACATTGAAAATATGCCCGAAGGCTTTTTCATTGGATGCGGCGATCAACAACGCCTCTACCAGATCATCGATATACAAGTAATCGCGCAGCGTCCTTCCGTCGCCCATAATAGGAATAACGCCGCCGTCCATCGCCAAGCGCAGAAACCAATTGACCACGCCGTAGCGGTTATGCTTCATGTGATGGCGCGGGCCGTACGTATTGGTAATGCGCAGACAGACGCCGGGCAAGCCGTGAACTTCCTGATACATGAGGATGATTTTTTCTGCCGTGAGGTTTGTAATAGCGTAAATGCCTTTGGGATTGGTGGGCGCTTCTTCGTTCACCGGCAATGAAACAGAGGGACCGTATTGACCGCGAGTACCGGTAAAGACGATATGGCAGCCGGGATTGAATTCGCGGCAGGCTTCCAGCACGGAAAGCGTTCCATTGATATTGATATCCACATCCGTGAATGGATCGAGGATGCTGTCCACATGGCTGACCTGTCCGGCGAGGTGGTAGATCGAATCCATGCCTTGCACGAGGTAATTCATCGAGGGACGGTCGCGAATATCGGAAAAATTAACCTTTACGCGATCCTTGATGGGTTCGATATTGAACAGATTGCCGCCAAAGAGAGGCAGCATGCTGTCGGCCAATGTAACCACAGCGCCCAACTCCACTAAGCGGATAGCCAGATTCGAGCCGACGAAGCCCAATCCGCCGGTGATTAGGATATTTTTCCCATGAAAATAGGAATGACTGCAATCGTTCATTTAAGATTGGAAAGGAAGGTCTTTATTATCTTCCAAAACCGTTTCATTATTTTTTCATCCCTCTTTTGAAATCCAACATCCGGCTCCTCCCCCAAGTTTTCCTTGACTTCCCCCGCCCCGTCAGGTATATTTTCTTTTAAGGGCGTTTGACTGTAGAGCGTTTCGGACGTCGCTCCGGTTGGTTCGTAACGAACATTCCGGCCTACAGAACTCGCCCTGCTTTTATAAAAAGTTACCAGCGCCAATTTCTTCTTTCCATATCTGATTTCCTCCAAATAATATACATCCCCATTAATTCTTTTTTTATATTTAATGACTTTTAATCCCTTATCGTTAACTCCGCCTTTCATTATCTCATCAGCGTTCCCTACGATTTGGGGAATCAAATAGAAATCTTCTTTCGTGATAGGTTCAACTCCCTTTCTCTCCTTGCCCTCTCCATGTTTTCCGATGACATGATTAACGCCATCTTTATCGATAATGTGTACATAATCCACAACATCGATTCCCGTGATTTCCCTAATCCGCTCCGCCTCTTCCGGCATCACCTTATACAAAGATACGGCTTTACAAGGCTGCTTCGGCGCATCGATCAACTCGTCGATCTCCCGCTTCTTCCCCTCGTCCAACTGAAACAATTCCTCCTACTCCGCTGCTTTCCGTTGCGCCTACTGCCCCTGCATTTCCCACAAATAGGCGACCGCTTTCTCGCGATCGTTAAACTGCATCCATGTACTATTGTCGCGGTCCAATACTTCCCACATAATTTGCTCTCCCCATTCGATCTTGCGCATCTGATACCGCACGCTAGGCCGTTCTTCCCCCTTCAACTCCCGCAACTTGATCGAAGCCTCTTCCCGCGACGTAAAAACGTTGCTTAACCCATCAATCTTTTTCATCATTCATCATTCCCGAATAGTCCACCACTTTAGCGGAAAGGCTCGCGAAGGGAAGCCTATGCAAAAAAAATGCGCCAGATAAATCTGGCGCTAACGGGGCACAAGGCCCCCAGGGTTGAGGGCGATGAGGGAGGAGTATGGGGTTCACTGGCGTGAAACCCTTTTCCGAGGCTCCTCACACATCGTGTGGGCGCAAATTGGGGTGATGCGGTAAACCTCCGTCTGGATAAATCAAACTTCGTCCAGACTTTTTATGTGATATTCCCTCACGCTTTTGACGTACTCGTCGAGTTGTTGGAGGGTGGCGTTATAACTCGATAATCTTTGTCCGTCCTGCGAGGGTTCAAGCCATTCCGCGCCTTTGGCTAACGACTGCGGATCGACCTCGACGTAATTCATGAATCCCTCGTTATTCTTTTTCGCCGGCGGCTTCTTTTCGCTTGGCTTCCAAAGGTAAACGATGAAGAGCGCTAAAGCGATGGCGGCGCAGATGAGCAACTTGGTTGTGGGCGAAACCGCGTATTCGAGATATTCCAAAAATCGCATCCGCTTCCGCTCCTTTCAACCGTCTTTTTCTTGCCGACTGTTGTCTCATTTTAAGAGCAAGGGGGATGCCAACTTTAAAAATATCAATTTAACTTATTGATTAATATATACTTAATAATCCTTTCCTTTTGAGAATCATTTTGAGAGAGAGGAAAGAACTCCCTCTTTCTTAGAAGCAGCAAGGTAAAATTTGCCTTAATGTTATTTCCGTGAGCCTTTCCATTTCTATTATAACGCAAATATCTCGAATTATTCGCTTTCAGGCTCATTTTCCAGTTCTATTTCCGATTCGTCCAGCGAGATATCATCCAGCAGCGAGCCGTTGGCGCCGTTTTCTTCTTGCGATTTCTTCGATTCCTTCGCTTCCGGCAGACGTCCAATGGCGGCAACCTCGTCTCCTTCCTCAATACGGATCAGCCTCACGCCTTGGGTATTGCGGGAAATGCTGCGGATGTCCTCAACCGTAGTGCGGATGGCGACGCCGTTTTTGGTAATAATCATGAATTCGTCGCCGTCGAAGGTTTCGAGAATGCCTACAATCTTGCCGTTGCGTTCATTGGTCTGGATATCGATGACGCCTTTGCCGCCCCGGTGGATTTTACGGTATTGTTCGACGTCGGTGCGTTTGCCGTAGCCTTTTTCCGTGACGGTCAAAAGTTGCGCTCCATCATGGCAGACGACCATCCCAACGACGCTGTCGCTTTCATCCAATCGAATTCCCAACACGCCCCGCGCCGTACGGCCCATTGGACGCACATTGTTTTCGTTGAAGCGGATGGCCATACCGTTGCGGGTGGCGATGATGATGTCGTCTTCGCCCGACGTCATCCAGACGGACAACAAGCGGTCGCCTTCGTCGAGGCCGATGGCGTTGATGCCGCCGCGCCGGGGATTGGAGTAAGCGATCAACTCTGTTTTTTTGACGATGCCTTTTATTGTCGCCATAAGCAGATAGCGCCCGGCGGAAAAGTCCTGCACCGGCACCATCGCCGTAACCTTCTCGTCTCGCTCTAACTGCAGGAAATTGACGATAGCTTTGCCTTTGGATTGGCGTCCGACTTGAGGAATCTCAAAGACTTTTTTCCAATGCAGCCGTCCCAAATCGGTGAAGAAGAGGATGTAATGATGAGTGGAGGCGATGAAGAGATGCTCGACCCAATCTTCGTCCTTGGTTCCCATCGCGGTGATGCCGCGTCCGCCGCGCAGTTGCTTGCGGTAGGCGGAAGTGCCGATGCGCTTGATGTAGCCGGTGTGAGAAACGGTTACTACCATGTTTTCTTCGGCGATGAGGTCTTCGATCTCCAAATCGGCGGCGTCGGAAACAATCTTAGTGCGGCGAGCGTCGCCGAAGCGTTCTTTGATTTTCAGCAACTCCTCCTTCATGATGGACATCACGAGTTCGGGTGTGCCGAGAATTTTCTTGAAATACTCGATATCCTTCAACAATTGTTGGTATTCTTCTTCCAATTTTTGCCGTTCCAAGCCCACTAAACGCTGCAACTGCATTTCCAGAATCGCTTTGGATTGGATTTCGCTGAGTTCGAAACGGCTCATAAGTCCCTGCATCGCCTCTTCTCGGCTTTGGGAACCGCGGATGAGCGCGATAACTTCGTCGATGTTGTCCACAGCGATGCGCAAGCCTTCCACGATATGGGCGCGAGCTTCGGCTTTGGCGAGATCGAACTGAGTGCGGCGCACAATTACGTCGCGGCGGTGATCGATGAAATGCGATAGCATTTCCCGCAGCGTGAGATACTGCGGTCGGTTATTGACGAGGGCGAGCAGGATGATGCCGAAGGTAGACTGCATCCGTGTATGTTTATACAGCTGGTTGAGCACCACCTCGTGATTCTCGCCGCGCTTCAATTCCACGACGATGCGCATTCCCTCGCGGTCGGATTCGTCGCGCAGGTCGGAAATGCCTTCGATCTTCTTGTCCCGTACGAGAGCGGCGATCTCTTCGACCAGCCGGGCTTTATTGACCATGTAGGGGATTTCGGTCACCACGAGAGCTTCGCGGCCCTGTTTCAGCTGCTCCTTGTGGGTGACGGCGCGCATGATGACGCGGCCCTTGCCGCTGGTGTAAGCCTCCATGATGCCGCTGCGCCCGCAAATATAAGCGCCGGTGGGAAAATCCGGACCCTGGACGTATTTGAGTAACGCCTTCGCGTCGATTTCGGGATCGTCGATCATGGCGACTGTGGCGTCGACGACTTCCTTAAGATTGTGAGGCGGGATATTAGTCGCCATGCCGACGGCGATGCCGGATGAGCCGTTGATCAACAGGTTGGGAATTTCCGAAGGCAGAACCGTCGGTTCTTCCAATTGCCCGTCGAAATTGGGGACATAATCGATGGTGTCTTTCTCGATATCGGTCAACAGCGTTTCAGCGATAGCGGAAAGACGCGCTTCCGTATAACGCATGGCCGCCGGATTGTCGCCGTCAATGGAGCCGAAATTGCCCTGGCCGTCGATGAGCGCGTAGCGGTAGGAAAAATCCTGCGCCATGCGCACCATCGTATCGTAAATGGCGGAATCGCCGTGGGGATGGTATTTGCCCATCGTCTCGCCCACGATGCGGGCGGATTTCTTATAGGGGGAGCGGTGGGTCAAACCCAACTCGCGCATAGCGTAAACAATGCGGCGTTGGACGGGCTTGAGGCCGTCGCGGATATCAGGTAAAGCCCGTTGGACGATGACGGACATCGCATAGCTGATATACGACGTCTTCATCTCCTCTTCAATGTTAATCGGCTTAATGCGTTCGTTTTGGGCAAACATCCAGTAAACTCCAATAGGTAAATAAGGGCGTCTGGATCGAAGACTGCAATCCATCTTGACTTATAAAATCGGAGCAAAAACGCCCTTGCCCAATCTTATGGGCAGATATGAAATCATCGCCGCATCTTCTGAGCAGGCCGCGAATGCAAGGAGGGAACCGGTGGAATTCGCCTCTCAACCCAAGGATGACAACGCCAATGGCCGATTGAGAAAAGACCGGGGCGGCGCGCCCAAGATGACATAGCAAATGTAATTTCTACAATATTTTATGTATTTCGCCGCCAATTTTCAATGGGAATGTTCTTTTTTTGGAATATCCTCTAGTGAAATGAAGGCATAAAATTGACTCTGTGCCAATATTTGAGTACAATTTCTTTTTGGAAAAGCAATTTAAGGAATTTATTGCTTATAAGGGACCGTGTTATACCGTTGAGTGGTATCACGATGATAGAGGACGCAATGAAGTTTTAGAATACTTTAATGATCTCTCTGTTGAACGCCAGCGGAAATTTATGGTTTTAATCAGACGCATTGGCGATGCAGGAAAGATTTTCGATAAGACCAAATTTCGGAATGAGGGCGATGGAATATATGCATTCAAACTCCATCCAGATCGATTCTTATGCTTCTTCTTTAGCGGAAGAAAAATAATAATCACTAACGCCTTTGAGAAAAAAACGGATAAATTGCCCATGAGCGAAAAACAAAAAGCATTAATCCGTCAAGCAGATTTCAAACGGCGTATTAAGGAAGGTACTTACTATGGCCGCCTCTAAATCGAAAGAACACAAACTGCCGCAATCTACCTATGAACGATTGATGCAGAACGCGGATTTCGGAGAATCGTTTGAAATCGAATATCGGGAATTTACGCTCTCCGAAATCGTGTTGCAATTAATGAAAGAAAAGCGTTTTTCTGTACGGGAATTGGCCAGAGTGGCTGGAGTCTCGCCAGCCGTTATTCAGGATATTCGTTCCGGCCATCGCAGAAATATTACGCTTAACAATCTCTCCAAGATTCTTAAGGCCTTAGACAGCTGTGCAGCGATCCAAGTCGGCGGCCATTATATGCCGTTGGAAGGATAGCCTATTTTTCTCAATATCCCCTTTATAAAATCCGATTATAATAAAGCGTATAATTCATCTTATATCGAAAGTTTCCCATTGCGCGAAAAACGGAGTAACTCGCTATGCGTCTCTCTTTGCAAATCCCTTTCCATTTGTTTGCGATTGCATTCCTCAGCTTCGTCCCGTCCGCCCGCGCCGAATTGCCCGGTTACGAGAACGCCGGGATTGAGCGGCTGCAATTGTTGACCTTGACGCAAAACGTCATCTCCAATGGAACCCAAACTGTCGATCTCTCGCCTTCCAGTCAGGAACTTCTATCCAAAGGAAGCCAAACCTGGCAGCAAATCTTCGTGGATATTGCAGGAAGCAAAGTTTTGATAAAGTACTTTTTGACGGAAGATAAGCCAGTGGATTTTTCTTTGCCGACGCAGATTTCTCTCATCGAAAAAGACAGTATTACATTTATCGATTATTTGAAAAAAACCGTGAGTCTTTCCAAATTCGATCCCATCTCCATTTTGGATGGATCGAACATCGTCTGGGCGGGCCGGGCGCAGTCGGGGCGGATATTAGCCGGGATAATCCAAAAAGCCAGCAGCGAAATCCAAAAAGACGAAAAGAACGAACGAAACGCTTTAGAGATTGGCGCTCCCTATTTCCGTCCGCCCGCCTTCCCGCAGCCGCTGCGATTCGTATTGGACGCCAAGCTGCGGCCTGTCTCCATCGTGGAAAAAAAACGGGCTTTCGCTTTCGAATGGGAAGAAGAGAAAGGGAATTTTTCCTGCGTCGTTCGCGCCGTTATGGAGACGATCGGCGGTCCAATCCGCCTGCGCCAGGAAATATCCGTTGCGGATATCCAAATCGATCCCTCGTTCCCGCCCGATTTGTTTCAACTTTCCTATCCCGACGATTTTCAAGTTGGCGATCGCAGGAAGATGCTGTCGCCGCCGCGTTTTTAACGTCCATCTCCGCTTGACGCTCTTCGGAAACGCAAGAGTAGAAGAGGCTTCCAGCCTCTTGCATGGCGAAAAAAAGAGCCAGGATGGCACTTTTACTTTCCTAAGGCGAAGGAGCTCTTCACAAAACCGCCGATATTGGAGATGATTCATAGAGGTCTATAACTCCGGCGCCGCCGGTTTATGTGGAGGGAATACGATGCGGACAACCCCTATCGGAATCGCGATGCTCAATGACGAGCGCGAACATGTTTACACGCAAAACAACAAAGAGAATATGGCCGTCGTGCAAACGTGGGCCGATTTTATCCAAAAGAGCGTTAAGAATGTGGACAGCTCCGCTCCCGCCGTCGTCTTGGGCAGCGAGATCATCGTCGGAACGCGCTCAGCGCAGAAAGTAGGGGAAGAACTGTCGCGGGCGAACTGCAAACAAGTCATCATGCTTTACAACGTTTGGAACTTCCCTTTCCTGTGCTGGCCCTTTATCAATAGCCTCGGCGATGTTCCCATTCTTAGCTTATCGAATAACAATGGACAATATCCCGGAAACGTAGGGCTGCTCGCCACCGATGGCGCCTTGCGCCAGGCCGGGAAGCGCACCCACCGCATCGTCGGCGATTTGAAGGATAAGGAGACGCAGCGGCGCGTACTCGCCTGGATTCGCGCCAGCCAGGCGGCGACGACGATCCAAAACGAAGTCTTCGGCTGCTATGGCGGCCATTCGATGGGCATGGAAACCGGCTTCGCCCATCTAACGCCCACGCTGAAATCCCTCGGCTGCACCGTGCGCCAGATCGATCAGCTTTGGCTGGTCAAGGAAGCGGAGAAAGTCGATAAGAAGGAGATTGAGAAGGGACGTCTTTGGTTCGAAAAGCTGTTGGGCAAACGTTTGAAATACGATGGCCGCATGTTGACGCCGGAAACGTTGGAGCGGCAGATCGGCCTCTACCTCGCTATGCAGCATGTCAATGAAGACAAAGGCTTCGACTTTTGCGGCTTGAAAGGCCAACGCGAATTGACGGAGCACTATTGCCTCGGCGACGTCCCCGAAATGCTAATGAATGATCCCTACGACTGGCGGGGACCGAAAGAATCCGTTGTTTGCTCCACCGAAGCGGACGCCTACGCCGCCATCACCATGCAGCTGATGAAATACATCACCGGCGGAATGCCGGCGCTGTTCATGGATGTGCGGCTCTATCATCCCAAGCTGGATTTGTGGGACTGGTGCAATTCCGGCAATCATTCCAGCTGGTTCGCCGCCCAAAGCATGAAGCCGGAAGAGAATTTTAAAACCATCACTTTCCATCCGGCGTTGGAATTCTATTTCAAAGCGGGCGGCGCTTCCGTCGAGTTCGACGCCGCGCCCGGCCCCATGACGTTCGCCCGCCTTGGATTGTGGGACGAGAAGCCCTATATGGTCATCGTTCGCGGCGAGTCGAAAAAACTGCCCGCCGCCGAACGCAAGAAATTGAACGATATGACCAATCCCACCTGGCCCCACGTCCACGCCCAGTTGGAATGCGACTTCGAGGAATTTCTCAGCGTCTTCCCATGCAACCATGTGCTGGGCGCGGCGGGTGATATCGTTCAACCGCTGGTCTACCTCTGCGAAATCCGGGGAATCAAACCCATCGTCCTGGGTAAAACGAAAGATGGATTCTATCCGCCCATCTGGGAATTGATGAGATGATAGCGTTGGATGGAATATGACGTTTAACATCGAAGAAGGGGCGGCTCGTCCGTCCCTTCTTTTTTGATAGGTTTTTTTCTATGAGGAAATAACGTCTTTGTCTTTGCGATGGAACGCGATAGAATGCTCTTCAACTCATGATCGCATGAGAAAATAGGGAGAATAATGAATGACCCAGCAGACCGACGGCATGGAGTTTTGGGAAAAAGCGGGCGAAGCCGGATATTTGAAAGCTTATGGCAATAGTCAATCTTATCGTTATGTTACTATGCGAATCTACGATCTGGCTTTGCAAATCGCGGATCGTTTGGTTATAAATGAAAATTCCAGCGTCTTGGACATCGGCTGCGGCGACGGCTTATTTTCCAAAGAATATTTATCCAAAAAATATCGTCATGTAACCGGTTACGATTTTTCCCACGCCTCCATCGAAAGCGCAAAAACGAATTGTCCTGCAAATATTCATTTCGAGCGGCGCGACGTATCGCAATTGGAATTCGATCCCGCCAACCGCTATGACGCCGCTTTCTTGGTCGGCATTCTGCATCATGTAAAAAAAGACGCTCCCGGCGTCATCCAACGGCTTTCGCAAGTATGCCCAAAAATAATCGTTCTCGAGCCGGTGCGGAATATTATAAGAATATTGTTGGAATGTTTGCCCGTTTATAAAGAAGCGGGTGAGGATAGTTTTTATTTTAAGGATTTATGCGCCATTTTTCATAACGCTTCCTATCGCATGACGGAATGCCATAAAATCGGCTTCGTCCCTAATTTTCTGCCAGATAAGTTGCTGCCTTTATTCAAAATAATCGAAAGCATTATGGAAAGGAATCGAGTTTTAGGACTCCTATGCAGCGTTCGCGCTATTGGATTGATTCGGGAAGAGTAAAAAGAAAAACTTATCGACGTTGTATCTTATTTTTTATATACTAAGGATGGAACAATTGCTAACGGAGGATAAACCAATGCCCAAATCCATCGTACGCGGAAATGTGGTTTTGATATTGGACAGCCAGCGGCTCGTCATCAATCGCGGCGCCGAACACGGCGTTTCGGTGGGCGACCGCTTTTATATATACCAACTCGGCCAGGAAATTACCGATCCCGTCAAGAACGCTTCCCTCGGCGAGATCGAATGGATCAAGGCGGAAGTGGAAGCGATCAACGTGCAGGAAAAAATGACGTTGGTCATGTCTTTGCGCCGGGACCGGCCATCCTCGGCGGGTTCCGTCCTTTCCTCAACTCTTGCCCAAACCCATTCCGGCGTCTCCGCTGCATCGAGTCTGGACCGCGAGAACTTATCGGTGCGACAGGATCAGATCAGCGGATCGACTCAGTTGACACCCATCGCCATCGGCGATTGCGTACGCTCGGTTCGACTCATTGAATCCGTTGGCTAAAGCAGCGCCGCCGATCGAAGGATATCTCATAGGATTCTTCCCAAGTCATAAAAGGAGGGGGATTGCGCTATGTTTTCCATTTCAATATCGCAAAGGATCGTGTTAGTCATAGCGATGGGGATGTTTCTATGCGTTTCGGCGCAAGCGCAAGAGGTTGTCGTTTATGACGCTTCCGGCGATTCCGCCGATTTGACAGGGCAGACCGATTTCGACGATCTCGACGCTCGCCAGCTGGCTGTACATTGGAATTATGCGGGCGATCTTCCGGTTACGGAATGGCACGTTTACGTCAAGCGCGGCGACGGCGGCTATTTCTATTTAGGCCGCGCAGGCGACGGCGCGGCGCGGGATTACGTTTGGAACAATCCCGACGTGAATACGCAATATCAATTCCGCGTGTGGGGATTGTACAAAAATGAAAGCGGCCAATCGCAGCGAGTGGTTTTAAGCCAGGCGGGGCCGATGGGATACAATCTGACGGGCGGCTCTGCCATTAAATTGAAAAAGATCGCCAATCCCGACGATCTCGCCGACGGCAAGGCGATCGTAACTGACGACCTCTTCCATGGAACCGACCTCAGCGTCGGTGAGGACAAAGATGCAACTTTGGAACGGGCGCTGGCATTGAAATGGAATCCCGGCGCGGGCGATTTTTACGATTGCCATGCGTTCGTCAGCACCGACGGCGTGAATTATTCCTTCCTGGGCCAGACGGGCGCCAGCGATCTATTTTACTTCCGCTTCGACGCCAATGAAACATTTCTTCTGGACGCCGCCTGGAAAGATGGACCGCAATCCGGCGTTACGTATTGGTTTCGCTTATATGCGTTGAAAAACGACGGCGGGCGGGTGATTATGAATGCGGGACCCGTCGCGTTCAACTTGGAATCTACCGCAACGCTCACGCCGACGCCTACGCCGATTTTACACAAATTCGAATCGTTCGCGATGAATTTCGATTCAATCTCCCAACTGCCCGGCGGCGGCATTTCCACGGTTACGTCGTCTGTAGAAACGAAAAATCAATTGATCGCCGAGGGACGAATGCCTGCGGATAATGAGATTTATCCTTGGACGATTATTACAACCGGCGCCGATCCCAGCTACGGCGTCGCTTCCAGCGAACCGCACAGCGCAGGCTTCAACGCCGAGCGGGCTGGATTCTATCAAAGCTGGCAGACTTCCGTTCTCGAAATCGAACGCGTCTTCGATACGACGCTGGCGGAGAACCCCGCGATTTCATTCGATATCGCCTTTTCGTTCGACATTCCCATTTCCATCATCGAAGATTTCCTGGTTGTAGAAATCCTGAAAGATGGCGAGACCGCCTGGCAATTGTTGGATATTAACGGCGACGGCCAAATTGTAACCGATCGGAATGCGCTGGGAACTGGCGTTCTTTCTACGGGTTCCTTCGATGGCTTATTCGGCCTATCGAATCCGCAGAAGGGGCCTTTCGATACGCTGACGAAAGAGGATTTTATCCATGTGGAAGCGAACCTTCCCGCGACGAAATCGTTGAAGATCGCATTGCGATTTCAAAGCGACGCCTCATTTACCGCCGAAGGCGCTTACCTCGATAACATCCAGGTTTACGACAAAGGCGCGAGCGCAGATAGTACGCCCACGCCCACTTTAGCGCCGACGCCCGCTCCAACCTTAACGCCGACGCCTACAGCCACGCCAACGCCGTGAACGGCAGCTATTGAATGGCGTTGGAGACGTCGAATTGCGCTTCGAGTACGGCGGCGCGCCAAACGCGGGGATTGCTATCCAGCGCCTTTTTCCGTTCGGCGGCGGCGTCCGCTTCGTTCTTCTCTTGCAAGATAAGAGATAGAAAATAATGGCCGAGAGCCTCCGAGGCTTCTCGCCGCCTATCGCTCGAGAGCATTTGCCGAGCGCGTTTCTCCAACTGTTCCATTAATCCTTGCGCCTCGTCGGCATGGCCGAGGGCGCGTTGCGCCAGGGCTTGGTAATAAGTTCCCAGGTTGGCTTTTCTATATTTTTCCTCAAGGATTTTTTGGCAATAATCCTTCGCCTTTTCCGTCTCGTTCACCGTCAAATAGGTTTTCGCCAGATTCCAATAGACATGAGCGCGAAAGTCCGGCGTTCGCGCTGCTACTTCCAGGTTATTGGGATAAAGGCAGGCGGCTTTATAATAGTTCAACGCTTCCGAGTAATTCTTTTTATCGAAGGCGGAATCGCCCAGTTTCTGATTGACCTCCATCCAGCAATAATGGATGCCGTAGCGTCCTTCCCAACTGTGAAAATGGCGGCGGCGGAGAATATCGTAAACCTCGGCCAATTCGCCCTCGCCGCCTGCGGCGAGTTGCAAGTCGATCAATCTTCCCAACAGATCGTCACGCTGCTGCGCGACCTCTTGCCGTTGCTTGAGTATAGCGAGCCGTTCGGCGGCGGGAACGTTCATAGCTTCGCATAGTTGATCGTATTCCAATAGGACGCAAGCGTCTTTTGGAACAAGTTCCATGGTTTTTCGATAGGCGCTTTGCGAGGCGCGCAAATCGTTTTTGAAATAACGCTCGCCGTAGGCGACATTGCGCCAAGCGAGAGCCAGAGTATTATCGCTCTCCGCCGCTTGGCGCCAATGAGCGAATCCCTCTTCCCGCTGGCTGCGCGAGTACAGAAGATTGCCGAGATAGAGATGGGCGCGGGCGTCATCGGGATGGCGGGCGAGAACCGCTTCCAGCGCCGCCTTCTCTTCCTGGCGGTGAGGATTGGCGTATTCCGCCGGTCCCTTGCGCGCTTGAGCGTAAAACTTTTCGGCGGAACCGCCGGACAGTTCCTTGCAATAACCTCGGAAATAATTGACCATTGGATAAATCACCGCTTCATCCTTGCCTTTTGCATAAAGGGCGAGGATGGCGTCCGCATCGTTGTATAGCCCCGCTTCGGCGTAAGCGGAGGCTAACTCCAGATAGTTTTGCACAGCGCCGCGCATTATGCTTTGCCATTCGCTTTTCCAAGCGGCGGCTTCATCGCCGTCCCTCAGCGCCTGCGTTTTTTCCCATCCGCCCATGAAGTGCATAGGATCGAGCGCCAGCGCTTTTACCGCCGCCGCGAGCGCTTGCCCTCGGTCGCCGAGACGTCTATACGCGGCAGCTTGCAGGGCGGGGATGTCGGCGAACTTGCCATTCTGGCAGACGGCATCTTCGAGTTTATCGATAGCGGCTCGATCGTTTCCCCGCAGCAGATCGATTTTCGCTAAGTTGAAATAGGCGCTTGAATAATAAGGATAAGAATAACTCGCCCGGAAAAAGGCGTCGTACGCCTTTGCAAAATCGCGTTGTCCCGCATACGCCAATCCCTGGCCGAAATAAAGGCGGGCGTCATCGTCGTTGCGCTCGCTGGCGGCGCTCAAGAAATCCAGCGCTTCGTTCCATTTCCCCTGCTTCAAGGCGAGGAATCCCATTTCCGCATTGGCGCGGGAATCTTTGGGATCGTTATTCAGCGCTTGCCGGTAATAGGTTTCCGCTTGTTTCGTGCGGCGGAATTTATCGAGCCATTCTCCCGTTTGCAGCAGTTCGTCCTGATTCATCTTTTGCGGATCGTCCGGTTCGGGTTTGCCTGCGGGAAGTTCCACTTTTTGCGGTTTTGCCTGTTGCAATTCAATGCGCAGATTCCCTTGAGAGTCGTAGACGGCGAGATGGAGGTCGTAGACCGTCGAATCCTCGCCAATCGCTTTTTCAATGGCGAATGGTTTATCCGGCGCCAAGTCCGCCGTAGTTTCCGAGAGAATTTCGCCGGTTTTTGTGTTTATTAAAACAATTTTGCATTGAGAAAAAACGCCCGTAGCGTAGACGCCCGCGAAGGTTTTTCCATCTTTAATATCCGTATTGACGGCGAAATCCTCATTGGCATTATGAACGCCGCGAGTATCGCGCACAGGAAACCAATAATCGTGGACGGTTTTGACTTCGTTCGGCTCAATCCAATGGTAATCAGGTTGATTGTCGCTGAAGGCGCCCGCCTGCGGCTCGAAATAAGGCCCGCCGCCTTCCGAGAGAATATCCTCCCAGATGCGCCCCGAAGGACCGGAACCCCATGTCCATAGTTTCTTGCCGGGCATGAGGCGATGATCGGCGGCGTGAATCATGCCCGCCTGCGCTTTATGATCGAAAACGCCGAACCAATCGCTGGGATTGTTAAAAGCAAAATAACTGCTGGCGTTGGGCGAGTTTTTCCACCAAGTCAGATCGACGCCGTCGTGAATAGGCCAATTCCAAAATTGATGCTTGCCGTGTCCGGCGGCGACGTCGCCGGGATATTGCGCCTGCATCCATTCGTTGGCGTGTACGGCGGAAGTAGCCCAAAACTGGAACGAATGGCGATGATTGGTGGGATTGATAAACTTGTAATCGCAGCGGACGTAACTGCGTCCGGGGAATACCGTCATTCCCACTAGCCATCTCATACGGAAGATCGGCTCCGTCTCGCCCACCCAAACCGTGGCGCTGCCGTCGGCGTTATGGACGATGCGGCGATCGACGGGCATGAAGCCGGAAGGCCTGTGTCCATGAGGAAAATTCCACTCGATGCCGCCGGAGATCCACGCGCCCGTCATGCTGATGAGGCCAGGCTTGATCGTACGCTGCCAATAGAGCCAGACGTAGCCGTTGGTCTTATCCACCGCTCCATGAAGCCGTCCGCCGATTTCGGGCAGGATGAGAATTTGGATATATTCGTTTTCCAAAAAGACGCCTTTGTAGGTCTTTTCGGTTTTTTTATCTGTGAGAACATCGTTAAGAGTGTAGGGATAAATATCCTCCCCCGCATCGTAAAAGTTGGGATGAATCTCCGGCGGACCGATTTCCCAAGTGGGAATGACGATCTCTTTCTCATAGGCGGAAACCTCGGCTTGCGCCAACGCGGAGGCGGAGAAAAGAAATAGAACCGAAAGGAATAGCATATTCGTTTTCATGATCTTCCTCATTCACGAATGGATCGATGAGACCTAACGCATATTCGCAAATAATTCCGTCCTTCGCAATGGATCGAGAATCTCCGTTCGCGCCTGTTTATTTGAATTTGTCTGGATGATATCGTTAGCGAAATGCTCTTTTGAAACGCGAGAGTAGAAGAGGCTTCCAGCCTCTTGATAGGAAGAAAAAGAGCCAGGATGGCTCTTCTACTTTTTCTACTTGCAATCGCTAAGAGCATTTTCTGAGTTGGACAGCTCGTCATGAAAGGGAGCCTCTATGGAACTATCCATTGCGGGATTGGATGTCGTTGTGATCGCTGGGTATTTGATCGCGATTGTGGGATTAGGCTGTTGGGCGGGATTGCGCCGCCGGGGAACGGAGGGAGAAGGTTATTTTCTCGCGGGAAAATCGTTGACGTGGCCGATTATCGGCCTGGCGCTGTTCTCCACCAATATCTCTACGATTCACTTGGTGAGCTTGGCGCAGGAAGGTTACGTCAACGGCCTGGCCTATGGCAATTTCGAATGGATGGCGGCGTTTACTTTGATGGCTTTGTCGCTCTTCTTCGCGCCGTTCTACATTCGTTCGGGCATCGCCACGCTTCCCGATTTTTTGGAGAAGCGCTACAACCGTTACTGCCGAGACTGGCTGGCCATCCTTTCCATTTTCTCCGCCATCTTCATTCACATCGGCTTCTCGCTCTACACTGGCGCCGTTGTGTTGCATGGCTTGTTCGGCATCGACCAAAATGTCAGCATCGTCGCCGTATCGGTTTTGACGGGCCTCTATACGATTCTAGGCGGACTATTGGCGGTGGTGTTGACGGAATCCATCCAAGCAGTGGTTTTGCTGTTCGGCGCGATCTGCGTTACGGCGATCGCCTATTACGATATTGGCGGCTGGAGCGGCCTTCGCGCCTCGGTGGAGCCGGTGAAACTAACTATTTTGCGCTCGGCGGACGATCCCAGCAATCTGCCTTGGTATTCCGTTTTCTTGGGCTATCCCGTGATTGGCCTGTGGTATTGGTGCGCCGACCAAACCATCGTGCAGCGTGTGTTGGGCGCCAAGGACGAGAATCACGCCCGGCTGGGGCCGCTCTTCGCTGGATTCATTAAAATTCTGCCGGTTTTTATTTTTGTACTTCCCGGCCTATTGTGCCTGGGTTTAATTCATCAAGGACAATTGATTAATCCGCCAGAAAAATCCGCCGATATCTACGCCTATATGATTGCCAATCTACTGCCGCCGGGATTGCGGGGATTAGCCGCCGCTTCTTTATTAGCCGCTTTGATGAGCACAGTTTCGGGCGCGCTCAACTCCACGGCCACGCTCTTCAGTTACGACATTTACAAGCGTTGGCGTCCCAATGTCTCCGATCATGCGTTGGTGCGTATGGGCCGTTGCGTAACGTTTCTGGCGATGGCGGCGGCGATTCTATGGTCGCCGCACATCGGGCGCTTCGAAAGCATCTTTCAAGGCATCAATGCTTTGATATGCTATATCGCTCCGCCCATTACCGCCGTTTTCGTGTGGGGCGTATTTTGGCGGCGCGCCTCTTCCACAGGCGCCTTGATGACGCTTTGGTGGGGCGCCGCTTTGGGCGCCGTTGTCTTTTATCTCGATTGGTATAAAGCCAGCACCGGCTGGAACGTGCCGTTTATGATGTCGGCGTTTTATCTTTTCGTCATTTGTTCCGCGATCTTGATTCTCTTTTCTCTCGCTTTTCCGCATCGGCATACGGAAGAAAGCGCCGCGCTGGTTTGGAACCATCCGCTTGACGCACTGCGAGGCCCCGCCTGGCCTGGAATCGGAAACTATAAATTCGTAGCCGCCGTTCTTTTTATAACTGTATCGTTTCTCTATTACCTATTCGCCTGAAAGGATAATGCGCCATGTTGAAATCATTTCGACGCTTTTTATTCATCGCTGCCGGTTTATTGTTAATAGGATGCGCCCAGACGCAGCCCAAAATCCAGCGCTATGGCATGGTCATCGGAATCAAGCCGGAAAAGATCGAATACTACAAAAAACTGCACGCGAACCCTTGGCCGGGCGTCATAACGAAACTTAAGGATTGCCACGTGCGCAACTACTCAATCTATCTGCGCCAAGTAAATGATAAGGACTGGTTTCTGTTCGGCTATCTGGAATATGACGGAAAAGATTTCGACGCCGATATGGCTAAAATGGCGGCGGACGCTGAGACGCAAAGATGGTGGAAAGAGACCGATCCCTGCCAAATCCCGCTACCCAACCGCAAGCCGGGCGATCAATGGAGTATAATGGAAGAGGTCTTTCACATGGATTAAACGGCGAGTCCCAGCGCAGATGTAGGATGGGTCGCGTTGTTTGACCCATCGAATGATCCTATTTAACTTATAAAAAAAAGGATGGATTGATCTAACAATCCCATTCGTCTCTTGAAGAAAGAATCGCAATGGACAAGCATAAAGACTGCATCATTATCCCCGGACGCCTTCCCCAACCCGAAATCTGTTTCATCAACGCCCTTCTCGACGATCATGAAGGCATGGTCGTCGTCCGCACCGAGAAGCCTGGTGAAGGCCGCATGGAATACTGGGTCTCTCCCGATATGCTGGACGAATTTATGAATTTCGTCGATTTCGTCAACAACCGGCTCAACATCCCAATGGAAATCATGGACCCCATCCCCCAATCCACGGAGATTACGAATCCTTCCGTATGATATTACATTAATATCAATGTAAGTTTGAACGTAGGATGGCAAGGGCAAGGTTGTTTCTGCCCTTGAGATATCCCATCCTACTTCTTTTATCATTCGATTATTCGCCTGCGGAACAAATCGAGCACTTGCGTTACTAGCCGGTCCTGCGCCGATTTTCCGCGTCCGCGCAGAGTCATGCGCTGAGTTTTAAAACCTTTTTTCATGGAACCGACCGCCGCCCAAACGCAGGGATCGCCGTTCTCTTCCTTATACAATTCCGAGATGGAAATAGACCATTCGCTGTCGTTATGCCGGCAAGCGCGTTTGGCGTTTTCCAAGGCCGCCGCTTCCTGCGACGTTTGTTCGTTGGCTGGAAGATCTCCTTCCAGCCCCAGCCTCTGCGCCATGGCGGCGTTGCTGGGTGCGACATAACCTCCCGTAAAGCGTCGGGCGGCTCCGTCCACGTTATTCAAACTGGCGGCGACGCCTCCGCCCGTTCCCACTTCCGCCGTGACCAATGTTCCGCCCTGTTTTTCGAGAAGGCCGATGGCGCATTCTTCCAAGGTCGAGCCGTCGTCGGCGTACATGTATTCCTTGAGATATTTTAATAATTCCGCTTCCAGCGCTTTAAGTCTCTTTCGATCTTCTTCCGAATTTCCCGGTACGGAAAAAGTAAGATCGACGCGCCCCTGGTCGAATTGATAGGCGATCGATAAATCCGAAGGCAGCGTCAAATGTTCGTGAATCGTTTGATCGATGCTCGATTCGCCTACGCCCACGAAGCGCATGGCGACCGAGACGCCGATGGCGCGTAGACCGAATCGTTTGGAGAGAAAGGGGATTAACTGGTTCGTCGCCATCGGCTGCAATTCGCCCGGCGGTCCCGGCAAAGCGGCGACGACTCGCTTGCCGTCGTCGAAAATCAAGCCCGCCGCCGTGCCGTTGGGATTGGCCATATACCCTCCTTTTTCCGGCGTTCGCGCTTGCCGCCGCATGTTTTCCCTTAGCGGCGTTCCAAACCGGCGTTGCATCTCCTTGACGACCTCAGGATTCTCTCGCAAAGGAATGCCGGTGAATTCCATTAAGGCATTACGGGTCACGTCGGCGTCCGTCGGTCCCAATCCGCCGGTCGTAATAATCAAATCGGCGTGCGCGCCGGCGTAATTCAAAGCGTCAAGCAAGTCTTCCCGAACGTCTCCCACGCTCAAAGAAAATACGCACTGACAGCCTATTGGTTCCAAAGCGCGAGTGATGAAAAACGTGTGACTATCCGCATAGATGCCTTTCAGCAGCTCGCCGCCGGTGATCACAAGCGCATACTTCGTTAGTTGATCGGCGGGAGGCTTTTCGGCGCAGACGAGAGATTGCGCGAATGCGAGAATAAGAAATATATTCGTCAAAGATGGCCAATATCGCAAAGATATCATAATCCGCCTCATAATCCATAAATTTGTAATTCGTTCTATTCAGTTTCATTTTCCATTCTTGATTTGGAAGGGAAAAGCCCTATACAGCGATAGCATTTCGCTTTTTTAAGCCGCCGCCATAATTGAATCGCCGCTCGGCGTTTACAAAATTTGACGAATCGGAGATGATCGTGCCAAAGTATAGGGTGGGCTCAAAGCGAAGCGTAGCCCACCACTGCCTATAGCGCTATGATCGAGCATTGCGCAGCGCAAGGATTCCATATTAAATGACAGGAGAAGAAACATGCGCATCCATCTTATTCTAATGTTTACGCTGGTTTTATCGATGGTTACAATAAACGAAAAAACTTCGTATTGCGCGAACGAACCTTTTCCCGCCGTCCAAGATTTGCCTTCCCATCCCGAACTGCCCGATCCGTTGACGATGTTCGACGGAACGCCGGTCAAAACCAAGAAGCAATGGTTCGAGCAACGCCGCCCCGAACTGACAAAATTGTTTCAACATTATATGTACGGCTACGCGCCGGAGCCGCCCAAAATTTCCGCTGCGGTTACGAAAATCGACCCCGCCGCCTTCAACGGCAAGGCGACGTTGAAAGAGGTGGAAATCCGATTTACTGAGTTGCCGGAAAATGCTCCCCGCATTCATCTGGCGCTTTTCGTCCCCAATAAGAAAAAAGGCCCTTTCCCCGTTTTTCTGGGATTGAACGATTTAGGCAATCAGGTCGTTGCGCCCGTTTCCAGTTTGACCGTCGATAACAGCGTCGAATTGGACGATCGCCTCAAAGCGGCGAACGCCGCCGCCCGCGGCAGCCAGACGGATTTCTGGCGCGTGGAAAACAGCCTTGATCGCGGATACGCCTTCGCCACTTTTTACCAAGGCGACATCGATCCCGATAAGAACGACTTCACGGACGGCATCCATCCCTTTTATCCCAACCTGCCCGGCCCTCAAGAAGCTCGTTGGGGAACGATCGCCGCCTGGGCGTGGGGCTTGCAGCGCGGAGTGGATTACCTCGCAACGGATTCCGCTATCGATAAGACCAAAATTTGCTTGATCGGCCATTCCCGCCGCGGAAAGACGGCGTTGCTGGCCGCCGCTTTCGACGAACGAGTCGCCCTCGCCGTTCCTCACCAATCCGGAACCGGCGGCTGCGCACTCAGCCGCAACAACAACCAGGAAACCGTAGAGCGCATCAATCGGGTCTTCCCCCATTGGTTCAACGATATTTTTCCCCAATTCAACAACAACGAAGACAAATTGCCCATCGACCAGCATCTGCTCATGGCGCTCATCGCTCCCCGAGCTTTGATGGATACGGCGGGACTCCAAGACGTATGGGCCAACTACGAAAACGCCTTGAAATCATTAAAGGCGGCGGATAAGGTCTACAAATTTCTCGGCTGCCAAGGTTTGGCGGGAAACGGCGTCATCGAAGCGGAAACCCCGATTACGGCGGATAATGTCGGCGAGATTCTGCAATACCGCCGCGACGAAAAGCATACGCTGAACCTCGGCTATTGGGATAAAATCCTGGATTTCGCCGACGTCTATTTTGAGAAGCGAGATCGGACGAAATAAGCATCATTTATCGAATTGACAATAGCAGAAAGACAAGCGTCCATTACCCAAACGCAACTTCCGTTTCTTCGTTGGGATTGATGAAGCCGTATTCCTCCATAACATATTGTTATTATGTTTTTTTCGGATAAAAAGAGACAACATCGTATTGGTCTATTCGCCGCGCTGATCTACAGCCTTATTCTCATGCTGAGCAGCGGGCATGTCCACGATGCAAGCGCGCCTTCTCGTCCCGCATTCCATTCGTCTGCCAACAAGGCGCATCTCCATATAAACGCGCATTTCGATTCGTTCTGCGCCATTTGCCACTTTCTCCATTCCGCATCCGACAAAGCCCTGCGAATCGCTCTCGACTTAAGAAATTGTCCCGAACTTCATCCTGCAGCGCTTCCATATATATGTTTTTCAACCGGCGTTTCGAAAACAACCTCGATTCGTGCGCCTCCCCTTCCTCCACAAGCCTAATTTTCATTCCGCTTTTTACAATCGTTTTACGACGGTGGAATCGTTATTTCACCGGCATCCTTTGTTGTATGTACAACTAAAAGATTTTTCTCCATGAAATCCAAATCATCCATGAAATCCGTGATTCGAAAATTTCGTGGAATTCGAGGTTTTTCGTGGTTTCGCGATTCAAAAAAGCGGATAGAGATAAGTATAGGCGTTGCTCATTTACGTTTCATTTAACTAACGGGTAAAGATCAGCCCATAGGGGCGTAGGAACAATTTCAATTGAAAAAAACAGATAGGAGGTTTATTAGGATATGAAATTTCACTATCAAAATAGAAAAAACTTACTTGGAATGACGATATTCATGGCAGCGGTCGGTTTTTCCTCTGTGGGTTGGACGCAAGATACGCTTTTTATCGATCGCACTTTTCATAGCGGTTTGCAGGGCAATACCGATTATCCGCAAATGGGAATCGTATGTACCGATGTGAACGGCGACGGCTTGACGGATTTATGGATCGCCACCGACCGGGAAGATAATACGAAAAATTTGCTCTTCCGGAACCTGGGTGATGGACGTTTCGAAGATATCGGCCAAACCGCCGGAATCGGCGAAGAGGGGATGGCCAGCGCCGGCGGCGCTTCCGGCGACTATGACGGCGACGGCAGGTTAGATCTGTTCGTCTGCAATATGGAATTGGAAGAGGACGCAGCCTCCGGTACCTTTCTTCGCAACCGTCTCTTTCGCAACAACGGAGATAATACTTACGCCGACGCGGCCGAAGCCGCAGGCGTCGCGGGAATCGCCGAAGGCGCCACGATCGGATGGACCAGCGCCTCCTTTGCGGATTACGATGCGGACGGCGATCTCGATCTGCTGGCGTGCAACCGCTTCAGCGGCCCCTTCCTTTACAACAATCAAGGAGACGGCGCGTTTATTTTAGCGACCGAAGCCGCTGGCCTGGCGGAAGAACAACACAGCGAAGAGGAAGAACATCATGAGGAAGAAGGCGAACATCATCACGAGCTGACCAGCGTAGAACAGGCGGCCTGGGGCGATTACGACAACGACGGCGATTTGGACGTCTTCTTTACCGTGGCGTTAGCGGCGCAAGAACAACATCATCACGCTGGAGAAGAGGAAGAGGAAGAAGAACACGAAGAAGAAGGCGAAATCGCCGCGACAGAAAACCGGCTATTCGAAAATCGGGGCGATGGGACCTTCGTCGATGCGACCGATAAAGCGGGAGTCGACGCTGCCAACTTAGCAGTTTCCCATTGCGCCGTATGGGGCGATTGCGACAACGACGGCGATTTGGATTTGTTCGTCGGCAATGTGGGTTCGACCGCCAAACAAACCGCCGCGAACTGCCAACTCTACCGCAACAACGGCGACGGGACGTTCCTGGATGTCGCCGAATCGGCGGGCATTCGAGAACAATATTATGTCTTCAATGCGAATTTCGTAGACGTCAATAACGACGGCTGGCTGGACCTCTCGCTGGTTTATCACCCATCCCACGACGACTTTCCTGTCGGCAGTTTTTTTACTTCCCCGCAACCGCTTTGGATCAATCAAGGCGACGGATCGTTTGTCAACATCAACGCCGACGCTGCGAATGCTCTATTGGACAAGGGGATTACGGAAATCGCCCATCTGGTCGGCCTCTCGTGGTTCGATTTGGAAAATGACGGCGACAGCGACATGATCTTCACCAATAACCACGGCGACAGACCTCTGCGCTTGTACGAAAACCAATTGGCGGCGCAGGAAAATCATTCCCTGACGCTTCGATTGAAAGGAACCGGCAAAAATCCCTTCGCCGTGGGAGCGCGGATATACGTCACCGCGAACGGTCAAACCCAAATGCGGGTTGTTGGATTGGGTAATTCCGGCTTCGGCTGCCAGGAACCTTATGCCCAAATAATCGGATTGGGGAAAAGCCTCCAATCGGAAGTCAAAGTTCGCTGGCCGGATGGCCGTTGGGAGTCCTTTGGTTCTTTGCCCGCCGGAGAGTCCCATCTCCTCATCGAAGGACAAGGCGCCGAAACGGATGTGGGCGCATGGTTGCTTTATCGTTGATTCCCAAGGAAGGGAAAAAACCAGTGTATTTCGATTGAAAACGTTGTTAGTCGGCGGGAGCGCATTCCAAACGCTCCCGCCCATTCCTTCAGGAGTAAAATCATGCAGAGATATACCCGCTTCGCCGCTTTCACGCTGATCGAGTTGCTAATCGTCGTCGCCATCATCGGCATATTGGCGGCCATCGCCGTTCCCAATTTCCTCAACGCGCAAGTCCGAGCGAAAGTCGCTCGGGCGCAGTCCGATCACGACGGCTTGCGCATTGCCATCGAGTCCTATCGCCTGGATCGCAACCAGCCTCCCCCTTCTCCACAAATGGGAGGACTATCTCTTTACGATTTCGCTCAAAAGTTTATTCCTCTCACCACGCCGGTCTCTTATCTCAGCAGCATTCCCTCCGATCCATTTCCCCATCGCAGCGCACTGGAACTGGACAGTACGGTGGATCATCGGTCGACAGCGCCAGGCGCTTACGCCTACGGTTATTTCCGGGCGGATCATTCTGGGCCGGGAGGGCAGTACAATTATGGAATCCACAAATGGATGGTCTCTTCCAGCGGGCCGGACGGTTTGCTGCAATACTTTGCCTATTACCCTCAAACCCTCGTCGAAGGAACCGAACTGTGTTCCATTTGCAAAATTCAAACGCCCGCCGTCAAGTTGATGGCTACTGTTTATCATCCGAGCAACGGCGTAGTCAGCGCGGGCGAAATCATTCGTTGGAGCGGACATTAGACCGGCAAGAGAATCTATTGCGGCGCGAGGCGCGACGCAGCCAGGTCAATAGCGAGAATGCCGGACAAACCGAATTTTAACAAACGATTTATTGTCGCCTCATAAAAAAATGTCATAGTTATTCCCTTTCCGCGTTAAGGATGTATAAAATACATTTCGCATCCCTTTATAGAAAGGGATGACGCTAATCGAAGGAGAATAAGTAAATGAATCAAGCGTACGGCGCATCGTCATTCTTACGCATGGGATTGGTTGCAGTCTTGCTAACGATCCTGTCGGTCCCGTCATTGACGGCGGTGGAATTGCCGTTGGTTACCGAAGAAGGCATTATCGCGGGAGAGATGAACATCGAATTTCAAACGCGAACCTCTCGCGACCTCACTGGGAAACTGGCGGAAGGATCCCCCGCCGAAAACACGAAAGACAAATACGAGTTCGCATTAAATGTCGCTAAAACCACGGAATTCTCTGGCTCTATCACCCGCCAGCCCCGTTTGTTCAGCAAAGTGCTGGGCCGAGAAAAACAACCGGCGGAATTGCAATACGACGTTACCTTGTCCGTACGCAATCCCTCCAATTTGGATCAGAAGAGAAGCGTGGGCAAATGGGTCGGCCTCGTCCCCGTCGACGATAAAGGCGTCTATCGCCTGGACGGCGGAAGCGCGAAGGGCAGCCCGCTGCGCATGGCTATCG
>JBFMBP010000016.1 GCA_040755155.1 Candidatus Omnitrophota bacterium
AATCAATATATCAAAATAGAAATTGAAAAACAAGAATTGAAATTCGCTTACTTAAAGCGGACGGAGAATCATAAAAAAATTGGGAGAAAAACCATGCCTCGACAAATAAATCTTATGGTAACGGCTTTAGGAATTGCAATGCTCGTCTTAACTACTGGAATCGCTCAAAGCGCCGAATCCGGCTCGTCCCAATCGGTCGAGATAACCATCGACGCATCCAAGACGAAAGAGCCAATATCCAAATACATCTATGGGCAATTCATCGAACACTTGGGGCGATGCATTTACGGCGGCATTTGGTCTGAGATGCTGGAAGACCGAAAATTCTATTTTCCCATCACGCCGGAGTTTAAGCCTTGGTCGATCGATACCGACCGCGATCATTGGAAGGGCGGCGATTTTCCCGTATTGACCGGCTCTCCCTGGAAAATCGTCGGCGACAAAAAGGGCGTGCTCATGACGAGCGAAAATTCGTTCGTAGGCGAACAAACGCCGGAGATTCTGCTTGCGGGAAAAGCGGGCGGCGTCGAGCAAGGCGAATTAGCGCTGCTCCAAGACAAGGAATATGCGGGTTACATCATCTTGGCGGGAGACGCCGCCGCCGCGCCTATTCAAATCAGCCTGATTTGGGGAGATGGGGATAGCGATAAAGAGACGGTTTCCATCGAGAAGATTGTCAGCGAATACGTCAAATATCCTTTTCATTTCCAAGCGAAAGCGTCGACCTCCGCAGGGCGGTTGCAAATCGCAGGGCAGGGAAAGGGCGCATTTAAGATTGGAACCGTCTCTCTGATGCCCGCCGATCATGTGGATGGATTTCGTCCCGATACGCTGCAATTGCTGAAGGAACTCAACTCGCCCGTCTATCGCTGGCCCGGCGGCAATTTTGTCAGCGATTACAACTGGAAAGACGGCGTCGGCGACCGCGACAAACGTCCCCCACGCAAGAATCCCGCTTGGACCGGCATCGAACCGAACGACGTAGGAATTCACGAATTCATGAATTTATGCAACCGTCTCGGCGCGGAGCCATACATTGCCGTCAATACCGGTCTGGGCGCGGTGGAAGCCGCCGCCGAAGAGGTGGAATATTGCAACGGTTCCGCCGATTCGCCGATGGGTAAATGGCGCGCCCAAAACGGCCATCCTCTACCCTTCCGCGTGAAATGGTGGGCTGTGGGCAATGAAATGTACGGCAGTTGGCAGAAAGGGCATATGCCGCTGGAAGATTATATGAAGAAGCATAATCGCTGCGCCGAATTGATGCGCGCCGCCGATCCTTCCATCCAACTCGTCGCCGTAGGCGCAGTGGGCGATTGGAGCCGCAATATGCTGACGTATTGCGCCGATCATATGGATTTGATCAGCGAGCATATTTACCGCAAAAACAAAGACGGCCTAGTGGAGCACGCCGCGCAAATCCGCGAGGACATCAAGCGCGTGGCCGATGAGCATCGCTCTTATCGGGCGACGATCAAAGCGTTGGAAGAAAAAAATATCCGCATCGCGATGGATGAATGGAATTATTGGTACGGCCAATATATCTATGGCGAACTCGGCTGCCGCTATCATTTGCAAGACGCGCTGGGAATCGCCGCCGGGCTGCACGAATATTTCCGAAACAGCGACATCTATTTCATGGCGAATTACGCCCAAACGGTTAACGTGATCGGCGCCATCAAAACCACAAAAACGGAAGCGCAATTCGACGCGACGGGCCTGGTTTTGAAATTGTATAGAAATCATTTCGGCGAAATTCCCGTCGAAGTAGGCGATGTTCCCCCGCCCCTCGACGCGGCCGCCGCCTGGACTCCGGATCTGCAAACGTTGACGATCGCCGTCGTCAATCCAACGCAAGACGCCATTGATTTGAGTGTCGAATTATCGGGCGCCGCCTTGGCGGATGAAGGCAAAATGAGTTTTATTACCGGTCCCGATAAAATGGCGTATAATGAACCGGGGCGGGAGCCGAAATTGCGAATCGAAGAGAAGACGGTTTCCAATCGCTCCGGCAATTGGCGTCTGCCCGCCTTAAGCGTTTCGTTGTTCGAATTTCCTAAAAAGCAATGAACTCCCTAGGAGGCGTAACATGGCGGATGAAATCGTTCTTCGCGTTAATGGGAGGGATTATTCCGTTCTCGCCGAACCCGATCGGATGTTGTTAAGCGTGTTGCGGGACGAATTGGATTTGACCGGAACGAAATACGGTTGCGGCGAAGGCCAATGCGGAGCGTGTACGGTTTTGATCGACGATAGTCCCAGAAAATCCTGCCTCACGAAGATATCCGCGGCGGCGGGAAAGGCCGTAACGACCATTGAAGGGCTTGCGCTAAAAGAAAACTTACATCCTTTGCAAACCGCTTTTTTGGAAGCGGACGCGTTTCAATGCGGTTATTGCGCGCCGGGAATGATTATGGCCGGCGTCGGCTTGTTGAAGAAGAACAGCCATCCTGCGCGGGAGGAGATTGCCGATTTCATGCAAGGGAATATTTGCCGTTGCGGAACCTATGGACGAATCGTCGAAGCCATCCAAAAAGCGGCGGCGGTTTTAGAGGAGAAAAAAGGATGAACGCCTTCACTCCCCAAAACGAAGCCATCGAACCGGAACGATACGAACTTTTCGCCGAATCCCTTTACCGCTTCGAAATGGATCGGCGCGAATTCTTCAAGATGTTAGGAGGGGGAATCGTCGTTCTCTCTTTTCTTGGAGATTCCGCCGCTCGGGAATCCCTTGAAGATCGGCGTTTCGCCGCCGGAAAGCGCAATCCTCCGGAAGTGGGAGCGTGGATTCACGTCGGCGAAAATGGAAGGATAACGGTTTATACCGGCAAGGCCGAACTCGGACAAAATATCCGCACTTCGTTAGCTCAGGCCGTCGCCGACGAATTGCCTGCGCCTTTGGAATCGATCGAACTGGCGATGGCGGATACGTCATTGACGCCTTACGATGCGGGGACGTTCGGCAGTCAAACTACGCCGAGAATGTCGCCGCAGTTGCGCAAAGCCGCCGCTGCCGCCCGCGAAATTCTCATTGATCTAGCGGCGGAAAATTGGAGCGTAAACCGTGAGTCTCTGCAAGCGGCTGAGGGGAAAATTCTGCACAAGGAGACGAACCGTTCCCTGACTTACGGCGAACTGGCTCAAGGCAAACAGTGGCTCAAAACGATTCCCGATTCCATAGCATTGAAGACGGCGGACCAATGGACCGTCTCCGGGCGATCTATTCCCGCCATTCACGCCCGGCCTCTTGTTACCGGCGAGCATAAATTCGCTTCCGACCGAAATCTTCCGGGTATGATGTTTGGGAAAATCTATCGTCCGCCTGCGTTTGGGGCGAAATTGAAATCGGCGGATTTGACGAAAGCGCAAGCGATGAAGGGCGTCGTCGTGGTTCAGGACGGCGATTTTATCGGCGCGGCGGCGGAAAACGAATATACGGCGTCCCAAGCCATTCGCTCCATCGAAACGGAATGGGAGAGAACGCCGCAGATTTCGGGCAAGGACCTTTACGAGCATCTTAAAAAAACGGGTGAAAACCAACGCGATTCGGTTCAAAACGACGGTTCGCTGGAAGAAGGCCGCAAGAATGCAAAATTTAACGCCAAGGCGGAGTATACCGTAGCCTATATCGCCCATACTCCGCTGGAGCCGAGAGCCGCTTTGGCCGTATGGGAAGACGGCCGGTTGACGGTTTGGACGGGAACGCAGCGGCCATTCGGGGTGCAAAGCGAATTGGCGCGGGCGTTGCGCCTTCCCGAAGACCGCGTCCGCGTCATTGCCCCCGATAAAGGATCGGGATACGGCGGGAAACATACGGGGGAAACGGCGATCGAAGCGGCGCGTCTCGCCAAGGCGGCGGGGCGTCCGGTGAAAGTCGTCTGGACGCGGGAAGAGGAATTCACCTGGGCCTATTTCCGCCCGGCGGGCGTGATCGAAGCCGAAGCCAGCGTTAACGAGAACGGAAGAATTACGGCGTGGGAATTTCACAACTACAATTCCGGCGCGGCGGGCATTCGGCATACCTACGATATTCCCAACCAGAAAATCGAGTTCCATCGTTCGGATTCGCCTCTGCGCCAGGGTTCCTACCGCTGTCTCGCCGCCACGGCGAATCATTTTGCGCGGGAATCGTTTATCGACGAATTGGCGAATGGCGTGAAGATGGATCCCTTGGAATTCCGGCTTAAAAATACGGCCGATGACCGCTTTAAGAATATTCTGACCGCCGCCGCCGAGCGATTTGGTTGGAGCAAAGCAAAATCTACGCAAGAACGCGGATTCGGAATCGCGGGAGGATTCGAAAAAGGTAGTTATATGGCGGTTTGCGTGGAAATCACCATCGATCCCGCGAGTAAAGAACTTAAAGTGATCCGCGCCGTGGAAGCCTTCGATTGCGGGCCGGTCATCAATCCCAATCATTTGAAGAATCAGATCGAAGGCATGATCATGATGGGCTTGGGCGGCGCTCTGTACGAAGCCATCGACTTCGAAGATGGGAAAATTCTTAACGCCAGGCTGTCGAAATACCGCGTCCCTCGTTTTCGTGATCTTCCCCAAATCGAATGCGTTCTGCTCGATCATAAAGATATCTACCCGGCGGGAGGAGGCGAGACGCCCATCGTCGGCATCGCCCCTGCGATCGGCAACGCCATTTTCAGCGCCATCGGGATCCGCCTCCGATCGCTGCCGATGATTCCAAAGGGTTTGAGCGCTTATTTCTGAACGATGAATAAGGAGAAAGGACGAATCAAAGATAGGGATTTATTCTTATGTCTATATAAGAATGAATAGAATTGTTCTTGCCATCGATTCTTCTACGAAAGGAAATTACCATAAAGAAGCAATAGAGAGATTAAACGATATTGTCATCTTTTTTTGGACGATGAGAATATTTTGGATATAACTTCTTAATGCAATCCGGGCAGATGCCGTGGGAAAAACTGGCTTCCGTATGGTGCGATATATATACTTCCACTTGCTGCCAATACCCTGCATCGTCGCGAATTTTCTTGCAATTGGAGCAAATAGGAATAATACCTCTCAAAACTTTAATTTCTTCAAATGCATTTTTTAATTTTGTATGAATTAAACTATTTTGAACCGCCAATCCAACATGTTCACCGATCATTTCCAAATATTCAATGAGATTTGCATCAAACCTTCCGATTCTATGATCGTTGAGTTGGATTAATCCAATTCGTTCGCCCTTGGCTTTGATAGGAATCAAAGCGACGGATTCGTAACCGCACGAATTGCAAGTATTTCTAGTTCGGCTTTGGCGATCCGCCTCGGTGGTGGACGCCAATAATCGCGAGGTATGATTCGACCAGAAACTTCCGTTTTTCGTAAAGAAAGGCAAGGCGGGATCAAATCGTCCGCGAATGACGTTTCCGCACATGCATTCCAATAGATATTCCTTGCCGCCGGATTCAAGAATGGGTTTCCCCGCGTCGTTTTTGGCGCACAGACTATTTTCTTTTTGAATGAATGTATCGGGGAAGCCATTATATACGTAATAAGGATAATCGCCGCTATCATGCAAACGTATAGCCACAGCTTCGCAGCGAGTTAAAGAATGGATGCGCTCTACGATAGTAAGAAGGGAATGGCGGAGGTCGACAAAATTATTGAGTTCGGCGCAAATTACTTTGGCGGTTTTTTCTCTTTCCAAGAGTTGTATGAGATCATTCATCGTCTTATCCATGATCTATACTCCGAAAATAGAAAAACCATAGAACATCTAAAATCTATTATATTATGAAAGGCAGAAATTGACATAGGGATTAAAAAGAAGCCTGTGTTAATCTTGCTGGTTTAGTCGAGTGGATATAGATCAAATATCCAGTTTTAGCGCCATAGGCATACGCTCCCCGATCGCTTCCGATGATTTTAAAGGATTTGAGCGTTTTTTTCTATACAATGAATATGGATGATTTGCCCCATATAGCATCGTTAGAGATAATGTCGAGTGACGCTTTTTTGTTAACTTGCCAAAAATACTTATGATTTGGAGGGAATGCTAAACAATTGCTTCAACCATTCGACGATAGATTCCGACTGCTTGCAAGATGGATCGAGATATTTTTTGGTTATCGCTAGGCCGAGCGGCGTTCCTGGATTTTCCTGCCAAGCCAGCCAAGTATGAATCTCCGCTTTAGCGCGATGATTTTCGATGAATCACTGTTGAGGAATGGAGGCGACGCAATCGCGCGCGTAAGTCAACAATTCGTCTCTAGCGGGAACCAGGCACTGGACAAAATCCTCCAATATCCCTGGCGTTTGATTGTCCGGCATGATCCAGACGCCTACACTAGGCCGAAACAAATCGGGAGGCACAATGATTGTTCCATTTTGGTTGGGTGATTTGGGCGGCGCATATCCTGCGTTCATTAAAATTGAATAAATGGATGTCCAACGATTTTCCATGCTTTCATCCGCATCCACAACCGCGCCAATAGTTGTGATGTCAATTGTCTTCACCAACTGAACGCGGAATACCTCTAAAAGATTTTCTATTCCTTTGCAATCTTTGATTTGAAAACAGTCTGGAAAGCCGTAGTGTTCAAGAAGAGAATAAAAAACATGCTCGTCGTCTTTGCCTTCCACTAGCAGCAAGGATTTTTTGTTCACGATTATCGCACCTCGATGTTTTCACGAGTAGCAACGGCAAGATCGTCGATGTTCATAAATGGCGCTCGGATTTCGTCCCCTCTCTTTATGAGATGGATCAGTTGGCTATCCACAACTTTATGCTCGCTGGCGGCTTTTTGAAAAGCGGAAATGCAGTCCCAACTATGAGTCGTAGCGAAGACTTGGACATTCAGCCGCTGAGCCAGCGTAAAGATCAAATTCCACATATCGGGTTGGATGGAATAATGCAGGCCGTTTTCGACTTCATCGATTAATAACATGCCTTCTTTAGCATTAACAAGGGCTAAAATAATGCCAAATAATTGATCAATTCCGCCGCCGAGGCTTTGTAAGGAAACTGGTGTATCCAAGTTTCTGACTCTTACCATAAAAGTTCGTTCATTGTCATTAACAGTTAAAGGTTTAAGAGATATTCTTAAGATATTATCAGCGATAATATTGATTCCCATTAATATTTCATCTTCAAGTGGAGTTAATTCCATATCATCCCACCATTTACATAAATTATTATAATCAATGCCTTTTGATGGGACAAAATAACAATGTGATATTTGATCAGAAACTTGAATTCGGTATAAGTCTGAAGAAAAATTATTTTTTTTAACTTCCAGATAATTTTTATTAAATTGCTGGATGCGAAGATCGACAAAAGGAAAATTAGTACGTGTTTTATTTATTATAATCTGTTTGGATCCTGAAAGGGGGATAGTTTGGATTTCTATTTGATCTATATTTTCCAAATTATCACAATAACCGTAGAAAAGATGATTTACAAATTCTATCTCATTTTTTGTTGGCACAACTTTTCTGATTACATGAGGCGAACCCTGATGGCCATAAATATTAATCGCCTCCAACAACGTCGTCTTCCCAACATTATTCTTCCCCGTAATCAAGTTAATCTGAGCAAGATGTTCGATTTGCAGGTGCTTGAAAAGGCGAAAGTTTTTTATCTCCAACGAGGGCAGCATTGGAGTTCTCCTTGATTTCAAATAGATTCGGCGTTCAACGCCTCCATCCATAATATAAGAGAGGGGAAAATAAATAAACTCCCGAAATGGATTATCGCAGGGAAGGATCAAATATCTAAAATCGCCATGAACGCTTCTTGCGGCAGTTCGACGTTGCCGACGCTTTTCATGCGGCGTTTGCCTTCGCGCTGGCGTTCCAGCAGTTTGCGCTTGCGGGTGATGTCGCCGCCGTAGCATTTGGAGGTGACATTTTTGCGCAGGGCTTTGACGGTTTCGCGGGCGATGATCTTGGCGCCGACGGCGGCTTGGATGGCCACGTCGTATTGCTGGCGTGGCACCACCTGGCGCAGCTTTTCCGCCAGCAACTTGCCTTTCGTGTAGGCTCTGTCGCGGTGAGTGATGATGGAGAGGGCGTCTACCGGCGAGCCGTTCAGCAGCATATCCAGTTTAACCAGCGGCCCTTCGCGGTATTCCAGAAATTCGTAGTCGAAGGAAGCGTAGCCGCGCGAGATTGACTTCAATTTGTCGTAGAAATCGAGAATCACTTCGCCCAGCGGATACTCGTAACGCATGAGCGTACGGTCGCTGCCGAGGTATTCCAGCCCCTTATCGATGCCGCGCCGATCCATCGACAGTTTCATGATGCCGCCGATGTAATCGGGATGGGTAATGATGGTGGCGGCGATATAAGGCTCGCGGATTTCTTCGATGAGGTTGAGCGGCGGCAGGTCGATGGGCGTTTCCACCATGACGATGTCGCCGTTGGTTTTGAGCACTTCGTAGGAGACGTTGGGCGCGGTAGTGATGAGCGAGAGATCGTATTCTCGTTCAAGTCGCTCCTGGATGACCTCCATGTGCAACATGCCCAAAAAGCCGCAGCGGAAGCCGAAGCCGAGAGCGGCGGATGTTTCCGGCTCGAAATGGAAGGCGGCGTCGTTGAGCACTAACTTGTCGAGGCTCTTGCGCAATTCCTCGTACTGGGCGGGGCTAGTGGGATAAAGTCCGCAGAAGACCATGCTCTTTGGGTCTTTATAGCCGGGCAGGGGATGGATAGCAGGCTTCTTTTTGTGGGTGAAGGTGTCGCCGATGCGCACCTCGGAAACGTCGCGGATGCCGGCGACGATGTAGCCAACCTCGCCCGTTTCCAGGCGGTCGACTTTGAGCATCTTAGGAGTGAAAACGCCCATCTCTTCGATCTCGTACTCCCGATCCTGCGCCATGGACTCGATCCAATCGCCGACGGCGAAGGCGCCGTCCACGATGCGCACGTAACTGACGACGCCGCGATAGGTATCGTACATACTGTCGAAAATAAGTGCGCGGGCTGGGACGTTCTCGTCACCCTGGGGTGGAGGCACGCGGCGCACGATGGCTTCCATGATCTCTTTGACGCCAAGACCGGTTTTTGCGCTAGCGAGAATAGTCTCTTCCTCGGTACTGCCGATCAGTTCGTGAATCTGCCGCATGACGTTATCGGGATCGGCGTTGGGCAGGTCGATCTTGTTGATGACGGGAATGATTTCCACATTCTGGTCAAGAGCTTTGTAGAGATTGGCGACGGTTTGGGCTTCCACGCCTTGGGCGGCGTCGACGACGAGGATTGCCCCTTCGCAAGCGGCCAGCGCCCGCGAGACTTCGTAGGTGAAATCGACGTGGCCGGGCGTATCGATTAGATTCAGTTGGTAGGTCTGCCCATCGTTCGCTTTATAGAAGATGCGTACGGCTTGGGCTTTGATGGTGATTCCGCGCTCCCGTTCCAAATCCATGCTATCAAGATATTGCGCGCGCATTTCCCGTTGGGAAACGCTGCCCGTCATCTCGAGGAAGCGGTCGGCGAGGGTGCTTTTCCCGTGATCGATGTGGGCGATAATCGAAAAATTGCGTATCAGGTCTCGTTTCATAGAGCTTTATATTTTATTCGCACCACCCCCCGTAAACAATCCCGCGATGGATGAAAGGAAGAGAATCCAACATTTCCGGCAGCGGCGGCATGGGGAGCGAATTGACTTTTCCATGACGGAGGCGCGAGACGCCGCTATCTTATCGTCATAGAGTTTGTTAAAATCGGATGCGCTTTTGGATTAAGCGATCTGGAACAAGGAGCAGATATTATGTCAGCGATTACGACGCGGAGAGATTTTATAAAACAATCAATTGCAGGCGTAGGAACCATAGCGGCGGTTCCCGCGTGGGCGGAATCCGCTCCCAGCGCCACTGACCGGGTGGAACTAGGCAAGACGGGCATCAAAGTGTCTCGCATCGCCATGGGAACGGGATTTCGCGGACATAGAAGGTCGTCCGCTCAAACTCGCCAAGGTTTGGAGAGTTTCAAGAAGCTGGCTCTTCATGGCTACGAAAGCGGCTTGAATTTTTTCGATATGGCCGATCTTTACGGTTCCCATACCTTTGTTAGGCATTCGTTAACGGGCATTCCCCGCGAAAATCTAGTATACATGAGCAAAATTTGGTTCCGGAGCGGGGATGGATTCGAAGCGACGCAGGCGGCCAAACCGAAAGTGGAGCGTTTTCTCCAAGAACTCAACACGGATTATCTCGATATATGCTTGATTCATTGCCTGAGCAGCGCCAATTGGCCTAACGAACTCAAGGAACTGCGGGACGGGATGTCGGAACTGAAAGAAAAAGGAAAAGTACGCGCCATCGGCTGCTCTTGCCATGATTTCGGGGCGTTGAAAGTCGCCGCCGAGGATCCGTGGGTAGATGTCCTATTGGCCCGCATCAATCCTAAAGCCCTTTCGATGGATGTGGATAAGCCTGAAGAAGTCAAAGACGTGGCCGACGTTTTGAAGAAAGCGCGCGCCAATGGCAAAGTCGTCCTCGGTATGAAGATTTTCGGCGAAGGACGCTTGACGGATAAAGCGGATCGCGGGGAATCCATGAAATTCTCCTGGGGCAACCAGCTGATCGACGCTATGACCATCGGCTTCGAGAAGCCGGAGCAAATTACCGAAACCATCGAACATCTGACGCAAGTGCTGCGCACGTTGTAGAAAATTTTCAAATCTATATGTATACCATCAAGCGGGGCCATATTCGGCCCCGCGCCGTTTCGGCGTTCTCGGTAGGGGAAACTCCCGTTCTTTACTCTAAAAAAAATGGATGAGTTCTCTATTCATATATATTATTATAGAAAATAGCGATTGGTTTTTCCTTGAGGCTCTTGCAAAATTAATAAAACCCGCTTTTAAATTCTCCCCCCAAGCTTGGGGAGAGTTAGAGGGGGGTTGATTATGTTAGACTTAAAACAACCCCCTCCTAACCTCCCCCAGGCTTGGGGGAGGAATAATAGAGTTTTGCAAGAGGCTCAATAGCGATTGGTTTTTCCTTATGAATAGATTTGGGCGGGAGGCGTTGAATGATCTCTTCAAAGACTCATCTTGCATTATTCCTTTGTTTGGCGGCGGCTTCGGCGGCGGGACAAGTGGTTATCAACGAAATCCACTATAATCCCCCGGACAATGGGCAGGAGGCGGGTTCGCTGCGCGAATTCGTGGAGATTTACAATCCCGGCCCTAACCTCGCCGATCTATCGAATTACTCTTTCCAAAAAGGCATTCAATTCGTTTTTCCGGTGGGAACGGCGCTAGGAGCGGATGGGTATATCGTCCTGGCTCGCGATCCTTATCATTCTTCTTGGAACCGTTCGCGATTGAATATCTATGGGCCGTATGAAGGAAAACTGTCCAATAGCGGCGAGAACCTGACGCTGTTGCGCCCCGACGGAACCGTTGTCGACAGCGTCAAATACCGCGACCTGCCGCCTTGGCCGCAAGGAGCTGACGGCTACGGTTCTACATTGGAACGCATCGCCTGGGATTTGCCCTCCAGCGATTACCATACCTGGCGCGCTTCTATGGCAACGGTAGGAACTCCCGGCGCAAAGAATTCCGTAATGGACGTTCCACCCCGCCCCGTCATCACCGCCGTGGAAATCATTCCTCCGCATCCTACTTCTAACGATTCCGTCACCATTCGCTTAGGCCTGGACGCTCCCGATGCAATCGATTTCGTGAATCTCGGCGTCGAAAGGGTGGGAGAAAGCGAAACCGCGTTATTTGGTTTGCAATCGGAATGGCGTTATTGGCCGGGGCAAACGGCGCCAACGAGTGGTTTGGAATGGACGAAATTGGAATTCGACGATTCCCAATGGCTGACGGGAAAAGCCGGATTCGGTTATGGGGATACGGAGCATTTGGGCACGATTCTTAATAACATGCAGAATAGATATTCGACGGTTTTTATCCGCCGCCATTTTGCTATCGCCGATCCCGCAAGCATTGGATCGTTAACCTTGAATATTTATGTGGATGACGGATTCGTCTGTTATATCAACGGCGCGGAGGTTGCGCGGTATCTGGCGCCGGAAACGATCGGATATCAATCGGTAGCCGTCGGCAGCCATGAATATAACGAAATGCAGACCTATTCCCTAGGCGAGGGACGGAACCTGTTGCGGAAGGGCGATAACGTCATCGCCCTCGTAGGATTGAATACGAATCTCTCCAGTTCCGACCTGGTGCTGGCGCCGTGGTTGGCGTACCGCAAATCGCAATCCATGATCGCTATGCAAAAGGTTGCGGAGTCGGCGCAAAGCGCCACTTGGGAGGCGACGCTGGCGCCTTCGCCATCGCAGTCGCTGATGCGCTTCAATGCGGAAGTTCGGCTTAAAGGAGGAATTTCGATTCGGTTGCCTTATAGTATGGAGCCGGTTCCTTTTTACTCTTATTTTGTCTATGACAGAGAGATCAATACGCTTTTGCCCATATTGTGGATTGCGTCTCCGGTTGTTTCTTCGCTGCCGTCTGCGCCGCGCTCCTTCGGCGGCGCCGCGATCTTGCCCGTGGGAGAATCCGCGCCCAAGGTTTACGATGGAGCGGAAATCGTTGCAGCGCACAACGGCGTAAAGGTGAAGATCGTTAAGGGCCAGGAATTTCGCGGCAACCGCACGTTCAACGTCATTCCCGAAGCGCCGGTTCGTGGAACCAACGCCGGAGAGAGCGCGCCCTTCCGGGAGCACTTAGGCTTCTGGCATTATCAGGAGATGGGGGTGATCTCGTCCTGGGCGGAATTTTTCCGCGTGGTCTCGCTTCCGGCCTCCGCAGGAGCGCTGCAAACCCAGCGCCTGGTGGTGGAGCAGGTCAACGAAACCATGATGGAACTCCACGGCTTTCAATCCGATGGCGAGCTATACAAGTTGCAATACGCGCAGCCCAATTGGGAGAAGCACACCAATCTGGAAGAAGGAACCGCCAGCATCCAGGCTTTGCTTAAAGCGCTTGGCAATCCGGCAACGCGGCGGGAGACAATGGATCGCGAAATCGATCTGGACGAATTCATGCGCTACAGCGCCGCTTCGGTTTTTCAGAGCAATTGGGATGGATTTTGGAATAACAACTGGATGTACAAAGAGCCGGGCGAGAATAGACGCTGGGTGATCGCTCCCTGGGATTTGGATTGGTCGTGGGGTTCTACGACCGGCGCCATGTACGCCAAAATGCCGACAACGTTTCCCATCGACGGCGTCGCCGTAGGAGCCGCTCAAGCCTCGCGGGCGCCTGGCCCCGTTACCTCGAACCTGCATAAAGACGCCGAATTTCATACGCAGTATTTGCATTTCATGCGCAACGAATTGGATCGCGGCTTTTCCGATGAAAAAATGTTCTCCAAGATGGACGAGATGGAGAGTCTGTTGCGAATGGATTTGGAAAAATGGGAGACGCAATCGCGCTCCCGGCGCGCCGACCGCCATACTATTATTCACCAATCCTATACGGATATCAAAACCTTCGTCACGCAACGAAGGCTCTATCTCAACGGCGCTCTGCCCGTATCCGTGGAGGATTGGGAGATTTTCGGAAGTTGAGCGCGGAATTGCTCGTCGAAAAATTGTATAACTTGCGTTTCGACGTAGGGCGCTAAGAAGAAGCCTGTGAAGAATACCGCCGAATAGTGTCCGGCGGGAAGATAGACTGTTTTGGGGCGGCCGAGGGCTTTTCGCAACAGTTCGCCGTTGCGGCGGGGCACGGTATGATCCATCCGCGCCAGGATCATCATGCAGCGATCGGCGTCGACGAATCGAGCGCAGCGCAGGGGTTCAGCCAGCATTTTTTCGCGGACGAGTTTTTCCCATTCTCGGGGAGTCGTCTTGTTTTTCTTTATGGAGTAATTCCGGAACCGGCGTATTTTTTTTAGATTGCTATGGTTGAAGATCGATGCCAAGTCGCCACCCGCCAGGGCGAAGACGTTCGCTTTCAACCGCTGATCCACTGCCGCCAGAATCACGTTTTTGATTCCGCCGTAACTAATGCCGAAACTTCCCAATGCATCGCCGTCCACTTCCGGCCGGGCGGCGAGCCAATCGAGAGCCAGGCAGTCGCGGATGACGGCGTTGCGCAACTGATCCTCGATATGATCGATATGGGGCGTTCCTTTGAAAAATTCCGGGGGACGATGGACGACAAGGCTATGATATCCGCGCTCGGATAAATAACGCGCAAAATGAGAAGCGATTCGGTTTTCTCCTCCCAAAATGGGAGAGATGAGAATGCCCGGATGAAGGCCTGGCTGAGAACTGGGATAATAATCCATAATCAATAAAGGCTGTTCCGAAGATTCGCGATCCGGCCAATCGATGGCAAGGCGTTCGAAGCCTTCGGCTTTTCTTTCGGCGCGCTTCACGCTCCAACTCGCGGGAACGGCGAATTCGCTGCAAAGACTCTCGGAACGCGGGGCTGGTCCCGTGTAATGGGAATCCAAGCGAATCGTGGCGCAATTCGCGAAAAGCGCGATGGAGAGAAGCGCAAATCCTCCAATCCCTCGGCCATAAGAGGAAGATGCGAATTTTTTCATCAAAGAAAACGCATAATCAGACATGATTCCACTAGCCGTCTTTATTCACTAAGCGCTCTTGTTTCGCAATTCCATTACTTCGATCTTGTATCTGATTTATGTTAAAACGCATGATTGGGGGATGAAGTTATCGCTTTAGGAGGAATAAAAGAGAAGGATTCAATTGATCGTTATGGCGGGATAGCCGTCCGCAAGGGTTTATTATTGGAGTAATCGAGGTATGATAAAATAGGATCAAGGAACGGCGTCCAAGAAGAAATCAAGCGGATTGACAAATCGATCTTAGTGGAATATTATGATTAAGTTACCCCCTAGAGGGGTGATTTTTTTTGTTCGTCCGAACTCGGAAACGCCGGATCTTTTTTAGAATAATAAAGGAATGACGAATTCGTAAAACTTGAAAAATAAGTGGATTGCGTTCATTCTATCGCCATAGCGAATCGTTAAAACCAAGCCTAAATTTTAAAAAGAAGGAAAACAATCATCATGGGCGAGGGCCTGTTAAAACGCATTATCGATTCTTTAAAAGGCTCGAAATTTATCACCACGAAGACGGGCGAATTCATCTACGGCGTTCTAACGGAGTTGGATACGGTTACCTGGCCGTCGAAAGACGAAGTCTACAACTCGACCATCGTCGTGTTGATTACAGTGGTTCTATTCGCGATGTACAGCGGCCTGTGGGATTTCATTATGAATTTCGCCCGGAAGGCGTTGTTTACCTTTTACCAATAAGACGCAGTCCCGCTGGGCCGGAACCTTAAAATCGCTCCGGCGCCGATTGGCGCGATTCCTTCGTTTGTTTAAGGTTAAATCTTATGAACAAAAAGTGGTATGTCGTACATACCTACGCTGGATCGGAAAATAAGGTGAAGGAGAACATCGAATCCGCCGCTCGTGCGGAGGGGATGTCCGATCGCGTCAGCCAAATCCTGATTCCTACGGAGGAAGTAGTTGAAATCCGGGATGGGAAGCGGTCAATCTCCAAGCAAAAAATTTTTCCCAGCTATATTATCGTCGAAATGGATTACGACGACGATACCTGGGCTTTGATTAAGAATACGCCCGGCGTTACGGGATTCGTCGGAACGGGACGCACGCCGATCCCCCTGTCGGACGAGGAAGTGGACAACATCCGCGCGCACATGGTGGCCACGGAAGACAAGCCTCGGCCCAAGATTCAATTCGAAGTCGGAGAATCGGTGAAAGTTATCGAAGGGCCGTTTTACAATTTCACCGGCTACGTAGCGGAGATCAACGAAGAGCGCGGACGCCTTAAAGTGATGGTGGATATTTTGGGGCGCTCCACGCCGGTGGAACTCGATTTTCTGCAAGTGGAAAAAGCGACCTGACGCTTCCGCCGCCAAGCTCCGCTATCGCAATGAAAGATAGCCGGGAAGGAGTGTAGGGTGGAAAAGTCGGGATGATCGTTTCATTCGAATCGTCAAGGAGATTAAGAAATGCCTCCGAAGAAAGTACTCGCGCAAGTAAAGCTGCAGTGTCCGGCCGGACAGGCCAACCCGGCGCCGCCCGTCGGACCCGCGCTCGGCCAGCATGGAATCAATATCATGGATTTCTGCAAGCAATTCAACGAGCGCACCAAAGATCAGATGGGGATGATTATCCCCGTAGTCATCACCGTATACCAGGACCGTTCCTTCAGTTTCATTACCAAGACGCCGCCCGCGGCCGTCTTGATTAAAAAGGCGGTGAAACTGGCCAAAGGCTCCGGCGTTCCCAACCGGGACAAAGTGGGGAAAATCACCCGCGCCGAATGCTTGGAAATCGCCAAGCTGAAGATGCCGGACCTGAATGCAAACGATGCCGAACACGGCGCCAGCATGATCGCGGGCACCGCGCGTTCCATGGGAGTCGAGGTGATTGACTAATGGCTAAAGGAAAACGATACGTAAAAGCCTTGGAGAACGTCGAACGGGGGAAACTATACACCCTCGCCGAAGCGGTGGAATTGGTCAAGAAGAACGCCACCGCCAAGTTCGACGAAACCGTGGAACTGATCGCCAATCTGGGCATTGACCCCAAGAAAGCGGATCAACAGGTTCGCGGCACCGTATCCTTGCCGCATGGTACCGGCAAGAGCGTACGCGTCGTCGTCTTCGCAGAAGGCGATCAGGCGGCGGAAGCCATGAAAGCGGGCGCCGACCGCGTAGGCAGCGAAGACTTGGCGAAAGCGATCATGGAAGGCTTCACGGATTTCGACGTCGCCATCGCCGCGCCGGATATGATGCGCCATGTCGGAAAGTTGGGAAAGATTCTCGGTCCGCGCGGCTTGATGCCCAACCCTAAAACCGGAACTGTTACCAACGATATCGCCAAGGCCGTGAACGAATTTAAAGCGGGCAAGATCGAATACCGCGCCGACAAAGCGGGCGGCATCCATGTTCCCGTGGGCAAAGCCTCTTTTACGCCAAGCAATCTTATCGACAATATTCGCACCGTCATCCAGGCTTTGCTGCGCGCCAAGCCAACGGCGGCCAAAGGAACCTATATGAAAAGCGTTTATCTCGCTTCCACGATGGGACCGGGAGTGCGCATTGACGCGAGCGATTTGCGCGAAATTTCCCGCGCGGCGTAACGAGGGATTTTTAGAAAAATCGACATCGGTTTCTCATCTATCTAAATGAGAAATCGAGAACATAGTAACTCATGATACGCGCGATTATAGTTTTCCAATGAATTTGTTGCTTTTCCTATTCCTCTCCCAAGATTGGGAGAGGTTAGGTGAGGGTTGATATGGTTGGACTTAAAGCCCCCTCACCCTAACCTTCTCCCAGAGGGCGAGGGAATGGAGTTGCGTAACATGAGATAGTATTTTCGAATCATCGATCGCAGACAGCAGGTTCCTTTGGGGTAAAACGTCCTGCCGAGATTGACGCCGAAAATGATAGGGGCCGAGGAATCGGCTGCCAAATCGTTTGTTTTCAACCAGGCTCAATCGTTCGCGGTTGGGCCTTTTTTATTCAGCCCCATCGCGATGGTTTAATGATTATGAAAACGGTTTATTTCGTACGTCATGGCGAGACGCTCTTTAACCGGGAAAAGCGGTTGCAGGGATGGCGGGATTCTTCTCTCTCCGAGCAAGGAAAGGAACAGGCGAGGATTGTCGCCGAAGCCGTTTCCGCTTTGTCCATTAACCGCGCCATCGTCAGTCCATTGGGACGCGCCCAAGAGACGGCGGAGATCATTCGCGCCAAGACGGGTTTGGCCACGGAAAACGATCCCCATCTGCGCGAAGTCTCCTTCGGCGATTTCGAAGGCCATACCTTGCCGGAACTGGACGTGAAATTTCCCGGAATGTGGGAAGCCCGCATGGCGGACAAGTGGAATTACCGGCCACCCGGCGGCGAAGCCAATAAAGACGCTATCGCCCGCGCCGCCGTCGTCATTCGGCGCATCGAAGAACAGAAGGACGGCGAAGCGTTGCTTGTGATCGCTCATTTCGCCATCAACCGGATTATCTTTTCGCTTTTGGCGGATATCGAGCCGGATGAGATTGTGCGCATCAACGTTCCCCATTGCGCGATCTACCGCGCGCAGAAAGAGAATGGGGAATGGCGGCTCAGCTATCTGGACGCGGAACGGGCGGATCAAGGATTTCAACCGGGATGGCTGATTCAATACGTTCCTGAAAATTTACCGACTGGTGGATAAATTAATTTGCAAAAGGAGGTGATGCCGAATGGTAATGAAACGATCCGATAAAATTTCGCTGTCGGAAGAATATTTCTCGATTCTCGAAAATTCGTCCGGGTTGGTGGTATTCGAATACCGAGGCTTGACGGTGAAAGATATCACGGAACTCCGATTGAAAGTGCGCGAAGCGGGCGGCAAGATGCGCGTGATTCGAAACCGCATGTTGAAACGGGCCATCGAAGACAAACCTTACAAGGGGATGCAGCGGATTCTCGCCGGTCCTAACGCCGTGATTTTCGCCGGAAAGGATCCCGTTGCTCCAGCCAAAGCCCTAGTGGAATTCGCCAAGACGCACGAAAAAGTGGAGATCAAAGGCGGAATGGTCAGCAATGTCTTCGTCGACGCCAAGGGTGTCGAACTGTTGTCTAAGACGCCGCCGCTTGAGCAGTTGTACGCCAAGATTCTTGGCGGAATCAAAGCCCCGGCTAACAGCGTTCTGGGCGGCGTAAAAGGTTTGCATCAAAAACTGCATGGCCTTATCAAGGCTTACGCCGATAAGCTGGGCGAAGCGGCGTAAGAAGAACGGGCGCTTCGATGCGCTCAATCTACGAACGAAATATGGAGGCGGATATCCGCCCATCCAAATAAGAAAAACAAATCCTATAAGGAGTAAATCATGGCAAGCGAAAAGATCGAACAAATTTTGGAAGCGATTGGAAATCTCACCTTGTTGGAAGCCAAAGAACTGGCCGACGCCTTCGAAGAGAAATTCGGCGTTACCGCCGCCATGCCTATGGCGGGCTTTCCCATGATGGCGGGCGGTGAGGGCGCTGGAGCGGCCGCCGTTGAAGAAAAGACGGAATTCGACGTAATTCTCGCCAACGCCGGTTCGCAGAAAATCAAAGTGATTAAGGTCGTGCGCGAACTGACCAGTTTGGGCTTGAAGGAAGCGAAAGACCTGGTTGACGGCGCTCCTAAACCGGTGAAGGAAGGCGTATCCAAGGAAGAAGCCGAATCCGTCAAAGCCAAATTGGAGGAAGTCGGCGCGGTCATCGAAATCAAGTAACTCGTATGCCTATTCCCTCTCTCTTTGGGAGAGGGTTAGGGTGAGGGAGTAGTAGGTTATTTCCATTCTACCCTCTCCTAACCTTTAGAATTCGTTATAAGAAAAAGGCGGGGCGTTGCATTGAACGCTCCGCATTTTTTGTTCTTTCCTTTCGAGAGTAGAATATCTCGTTCCCTTTTTTTTTACTGACCGTTGACCGCTGACCACTGATTCCATGGGTGGTTACACCCTCATGATTTTTTCATATAACTTTTCGGCGGTTTGGGTGGAGATACCCTAAATGCTTGCCGATATGAAGAGAATGAACGTATAATAAAGAAAGAACTTTTGTCTAGGAGTATAGCGGTTATGAATATTACGCTGCCTGACGATTTGAAGAAAAAAATTGAAGATGCCGTGAAGGATACGGACACAGATATAGAAGATTTCGTTCGTGAGGCCATCGAAGCCCAATTAAAAGAAGAAGCGTATCTACGTGAAAAAATCCAAGAAGGGTTGGATAGTGGAAAACCCGAACCATGGGATGCGCAAGACATCATTCGACGGGGACATGAACGCCTTGAAACACGCAAAGGGGCTATCACTCCCTGATGCCGAAAATCACTCTCCTGCCTGCCGCCAGACATGACCTGGATGAGATATGGGACTACATCGCCGAGGCTAACCTTCCCGCAGCCGATAGACTTATTGAAACCATCGATCAGAAACTAAGCCTGCTTGCGGAAAGGCCGAAATTAGGCGCGGTACGGTTTCGCCTTATTCCCGGTCTGCGTATCTTTCCGGTAGGAAATTACAATATTTTTTACCGGTCTGCCGATACCGGGATTGAAGTGATTCGAGTATTGCAAGCATCGCGCGATACTGAAGGGAAATTTTAGAAAACATTAAAGCGAGTAGGTTCAGAATATAATGACAGTGGGAGATTATGAGGTAACAGGGTCACTTCCAGAATTCATGTAAAATTGGTATTAGAGATTGGTTTTATAGGGAAGGACCAATGTCAAAACCGTATTTTTCTGTTCAATTGCCCCCGATGGTCCTTGATGGAGTTTTCATTTCTTCCGAGAAGAAAAAAAAGACTAAAGGGGTTGCTGCCTGACGCCGTGATCCACAACATTGACAATTACTCCTGACCACTGACCACTGTTATTATCTTACGCCAGGCTTTTTCTCCATTTCTCCATATCTTCCCATTCTTCTTTCAATGCAGCGCAAACCACGTCGCAAATGCGGAAGACCATATCGCTGCCGATGCGATAAAGAATCTTGGTCCCTTCGCGGCGGCATGTTACCAGTCCCGCTTTTTGCAAGGCGTTCAAATTCGCTGACGCCGTACCATGCTTCAATCCTGCTTTTTCGGCGATTTCGCCAACGCTTAATTCTCCCTCCTTCAACATTTGCAGGATTTTAAGCCGCGTTGGTTCCGACATCGCTTTCAATCGCGATCCGATCAGCGTCAGCAATTCGTCGTTCATGGGCGCAGCTTTCCCTTTTACGGTTTGATGGGGCGCGCGTTGGTTCTTTTCCGAGTTCTTCATTTATTTGCCTTGCATTTTTTCTTTTTTCCATTATACTATGATATAATAGTATAGTCAATCAAAAAACGCCGCTTCGCTCTTTTCCATATTTTTGATTTCATTGACCGAATAGCGGCGAGTCAAGGAGGCATCCTGATGACCGTCGAAAGAATCGTCCGCATCGTCGCTGGTTTCTTTATTCTGCTCAGCCTGGCGTTGAGCGTATGGCATTCGCATTGGTGGCTGCTCTTCACCGCCTTTGTCGGATTGAATTTATTTCAATCCGGTTTTACCCAATTCTGCCCGTTGGAAATTATTCTCGTTAAAATGAATGTTCCTACTTGCGCATCCAAGGAGAAAAACCATGCCTCGTGATCTATTTCAAATTCTTATCTTCGTCGTTCTTTGGTTTTTGCTCATGCGGTTCATTCTTCCTGCGCTGGGCGTTCCCACTTGCATGGGCGGCGCTTGCCAGATCAAGCGGGAAGAAAAAATGAAAGCCGAGAAGGAGCGGGTGAATGAATCCATCCAAGAATAAGCGCATCGTCATCATCGGCGGCGTAGCGGCGGGAACCAAAACTGCCGCTAAAGCCCGCCGGCAAGATCCGCAGGCGGAGATTGTTTTGTTTACGGATGAAGAATACATCTCCTACGCGGGTTGCGGCGAGCCGTATTACGTCAGCGGAGATATCCCGAAACGAGAAATGCTGCTGGCGCGGACGCCGGAACAGTTCGAGGAACTGATGGGGATTCGAATTTTTACTCTTCATCGCGTTTCACGCATCGATCCAGAGAAAAAAAACATTGAAGTGAAAGACCTTCGCAATGGCGCCGCTCGTCTGGAATCGTTCGACGCTCTAGTCATCGCCACAGGCGCGTCGCCCATCGTCCCGCCGATTCCAGGCGTCCAATTGCGCGGCGTATTCACGTTGCGGACAGTTCCAGATGCGGAGGATATCCGGGAGCGGATCGATTCCGGCGCCGTCAAGCGGGCCGTCGTAGTCGGGGGCGGGTTTATCGGCCTGGAAATGGCGGAAAGTTTTGTACGGCGGGGCGTTCATGTTACCGTGATCGAACGCTTGCCGCAACTGGCTCCGCCTTACGACGCGGAGGTCGCCTCCATGCTTTTGATTGAGGCGCGCAGTAAAGGCATACGCGTATTGTTGAATACGACTCTGGAAGAGATTTTGGACGATGAAAAAAAGAACGTGCGCGCCGTAAAAGCGGGGGGTGAGGAAATTCCCGCGGATTTGGTTTTGTTATCCGTAGGCGCTCGGCCCAATACGCGCCTGGCTCAGGACGCGGGGATCGAACTCGGCCCTACGGGAGCGATCCGGGTCAACAACCGTTTGCAAACCAATTATCCATTTATCTACGCCGCGGGCGACTGCACCGAGACGACGCATATCGTAACCGGAAAACCAGTCTGGATTCCTCTCGGTTCTACGGCGAACCGGCAGGGGCGCGTTCTCGCCATCAACATCACGGGCGGAGACGCCGTCTTTCCCGGCGTGTTAGGAACGGGGATCTTCCGCCTATTCGATCTGAACGCCGCCAAGACGGGCCTTTCGGAACGGGAAGCGAAGAACGAAGGATTCGATTTTGAAACGGTTATTGTTCCCGTTTCCGACCGGCCGCATTATATGCCCGGCGGCAAAAACGTCACTGTAAAATTGATCGCCGAACGCGGCGGTGGGCGCGTACTGGGAGCGCAGTCGTGGGGGCAGGGCGATGTCTCGAAGGTTATCGATACCCTGGCCGCTGCCATTTCTTTCAAGGCTACTGTAGACGATTTAACCCAATTGGACCTGGCCTATGCGCCGCCCTTTGCGCCCCCCTTAGGCAACGCCGCCGTTGCGGCCAATGTGATGCAAAATAAACTGCAAGGAGCGACGGAAGGAATTTCCCCGCTGGAAGTGAAAGAGAAATTGGACCGGAATGAGGATTTTATCTTTCTGGATGTTCGCAATCCAAAAGAATTGAAGATGCTTTGCACGGAAAAAACGGTTAACATTCCGCTGCCTCGACTGGCCGCCTGCTATGGGGAATTGTCGCGGGATAAGGAGATCGTAACGTCCTGCGGCGTCGGATTGCGCGCCGCCAGCGCTTATCGGTTGTTGAAGAATAAAGGTTATAAAAACGTCAGGTATATGGATGGCGGAATTATGTCTTGGCCCCATCCCGTTCCAGGACCGGCGAAGCGTTGAGAATGAGAATAGTCAGAGGCAGAAACAATTTTATCTTTGCCACCCCCTTAAGCGAATAGCTATATTGCCATGAATACCCGCCGGCGCGGGATGATCCCAGCGCCGGTTTCATTCGTCCCTTATTCTTATATTTCACTTCATCGCTTCATAGCGATAGTTCCAACGCCGGTTGGGGGCGCTGTCTCCATTGACGCCCAGTTCCGCAACGCCGCTGAAACTTTGGATATTGTCCGCCCAATGAAAATCCAGCGCTGGCGTTCCTGTCGTCTGTCCGATCAGTGAGCGAGGAATCGATAGTTCCAAACCATTGCCGTTCACCCTGTAGGCGGCGGAGCCTATGGTTTCCCACGCATTATTGCGCCAGGCTTTTATGGCGGTTTCCGAATCGCTGGGAACTTCGAGATTCGCAACGAAATCGTAGCCCAACCAGCCGGTTTTCCCGTTGAGGTCGGCGTCTATCAGCAACAACATCCAATAGCGATCCGTTCGCGGCGTGATTTTTTTCAACGTCTGGGCGAAGAAATATAATCTTTTCTCGTCATGAGCCGCCTTGGCGATGACGAAGTCGTTGCGGCCAGTATCGTTGCGATATTCTATGCCGCCGTATCCTTTATGGTTGCGATGGGAAACGTCTCCGATCGCGTCCCGATATTCGGGCGTTACGTTTTTCCAATCGTCGAACGAGCCGTCGATGGAGATTTCGCTTGGTCCTTGCGCTTTAGGCTGTTCGCGGACGCCTTTGAAGCGCCGCACCCAGCTGGCTAATTGATAGTAGTAGTTATCGCTATGCCCGCCGAGCATTGGCTCGCAATCGCGGCTGTATTCCTGCGTGTATTCGTCTACGAACAATCCGCCAGGATAGTAGCAATCCGTATCTTTATATTTGCTCCATTCCATGAAGCGTCCGGCAGTCCATTCGTTCCAACCCGTCACGAAGACGAACTTGGGATTTACTTCCAAGGCGCGCTTCCATTGTTCTTCGAAGTTCAATCCCAGATCGACGGCGCCGTTGCGTTCGTCTTTTTTTCCGTTATGCCAGCTGCGTCCCATCGCGCCGGCTTTATGGCTCATGGGAGCGGGGCCGGGCGTATTGGGCAGGGCGTTTTGCGCCACGCCCACGCTCATCTGCTCTGTTTCGCCCTTGCTGTTCTTGAATATATGCTGCGGGAAGACTTCCAACCAACTCCATTGATCCGGCCCGGTAGGGCCGATCCAGTAATCGGGCATGGGGCGGCGGAAGGTGAAGAAGTTCAGCATCTCTTCGTCTTTAATGAATTCCTTGTTCGCCAAGATGAACGGTTTGCCGTCCCAGACGAACCAGAGGTCTTTCCAATTTCCGGGCTTGTATAAATCCTTCCACAGTTGATCCGTAATCGGACGCGGATCGCCGAAGGGCGCGATGAATCCAATGGCGGGAGTGCGGGCGCCTTCCCGGCGCATGGCGCTATATTCGCGGCATAGCGCTTCGTATTCTTCTTTCCAGGTGAATGGGGGATTGGTCGTATCGAAGAGAATAACGTCGATTCCCGCATCGACGAGCATACTGGCGTGTTTGCGGATCACGAACGGATCGGTCATTATGTAATAGCCTAATTCCGGCTCGCCCCAGTGAAAGGGCGCGCCGTTGGATGGCCATTGCGGTTGGCCGTCCTTGGCGGCGGCGATGATTTTGGTATTGTCGTTCGGTCCGTTGCGCTGTGGCGTATGCCACGTCCAATAAAAGATGCCAACCCATTTGTCTTGTTTTACGGGGCCGCATTCATTGAATCCGGGCGTTATGCGCCCCAATCCATCCGTCGCCGTCCATGTATCGGCGAAGACGTCTACGCCCTTATACGGCTTTCCTTCAAACGCGGCTTCCGTTTCCGATTGGGAATAGGCTCCACCCGCCATCGTTGCTGCCAGTAGCGCTATAAGCAAGCGCAACAATGTTATTCCAATTTGGTTATCTTTGTTCATGTTTATTCCCCTTCGCCGTTTGATATTTGCATATATCGATTATCCCGTCCGTATTATGGCAAATAATACTCGAATCTATTTTCATAGATCAAAGGAAAATAGCAAATTTTTTCGATGGAAACAAGCTATTAAATGGGGGAAGGATTTAATGAAACAGCATCACGAAATTTTCGAAAATATCATGATGAAAATGTCCGTACATTTCGTCTTTCATAATTTTCAACGCTTCGAAAGTAGATAAGCCTCTTTTGTAGGATCGCTCCGCCGTCAGCGCGTCGAATACGTCGGCGATGCAGCAAATGCGGCTGTAATCGTGAATGCGGTCGCCCTTGAGCTGCCGGGGATAACCGGTTCCGTCCTCGCGCTCGTGATGCTGGATTGCAATCAAGGCGCATTCTCGGCTCAATTGATTGGCTTTTTTCAGAATGGAATAGCCTAGCGAGGGATGAGCGCGCATGATGGCCATTTCCTTCTCGTCCAACCGTCCCTGTTTGTTGAGAATCCCGGAATCGATCTTGGCTTTTCCCAAATCGTGAAGGAAAAAACCCGCTCCCAGTTCGTGCATGTCGTGATCGGAATGGGTTCCGTAGAGCCGTTTGGCGAGAGCGATGGATTGAACGCCGACGTTGACCGAATGGGTGTACGTATAGAAATCGTGCGTCATGATTTTGAGTAGATTTAACGTCGTATCGTCTTCGGAAAGAATCATGTCGACGACTTCGCCGATCGCTTCTTTGGCTTGGATAATTTGCCCGGCGCTGGGATTGTCGAACAAGGATTTCATCAACGTCATCGATTCCTGGTAGACCGCTTTGGCTTTAATTTCCGGTTCCAGCGATTGATCGTGAATGACTTGTTTCAATTGTTGGGAAATATTCTTATCCGATTTCCATTTTGATGGAGGGATTATTTCGCTAGTAGGATGGGTAAGGCATTCCACATCTTGCACTATGGCGGAGCAGGAGGGATCGATTTTGATTTCTTCAAGTCCGGAATGCAGAATCTGCTGCAATTCGTCTTCCGTTTCGATCAAGAAGTGCGTTTTTTGAAAAGGATGAAGTAGTCTCCCGAACCAGCTTTTCGGGAGAATGACGTACATGCCGATTTTGACTTCCGAGGTTTTTATCGTCTCGATCATGATTTCATGTTTTCTTCCCGGAAATTCGATTCGCTGGAATATAACAGTATTTTCCATTATGTGAAGACGAATTATTGTAAATCTTATTAAAGCATATCATGCGGGAAAGAAAAAAAGAAAATCGATCCCCGAAAAATAATGAGTGAAGAGATGGCATTGTCTTTTTGCGATTGACGGCCTTCGCGCATTGAGATACGCTCGATTCGTTCTAACGCTGTTTCATCGAGTTGAGATTCCTTTTAAATCGTTGTGAGATGCTCATTATGAAAAAAGGTTTTACATTGATCGAGTTATTGATCGTTGTGGCCATTATCGGGATATTAGCGGCTATCGCCGTTCCCAATTTTCTCAACGCGCAGGTAAGAGCCAAGATCGCCAACGCCCAGGCGGGATTGAAAGCCTATATGTCGGCCATCGCCGTCTATCGCATCGACTGGCCGGGGCTGCCCAATCATCTCAACGGCCATTTTCCCTGGCAGAACCGCTATTTGACGACGCCCATCGCGTATATGAGCGTTTCGCCCAAGGACCCTTTTCAGACATACAAAGGGACGGATCGGATTTCTGGACCGGTTAAACTATATACCTTCGGCGAATATCACGCAGACGCCGTTTTCGGCGACAAAAACCAAGGTTCGCTGTATGGGAGGTTGTTCAACAATCCTCCTTTGCGGAGCAAGGCGGACAGCCTTGGCCAAAAAGACGCCCAATTGGCCTGGAGTTACGGGCCGGATATGTTCCACCCAGCCGTTACGCCGGGAAGCGTAGACCAAGCCCGGCTGCAATATCCCCATTACGAACCTTCGAACGGCGTCGTCAGCGATGGGGATATACTCGCCGTCGGACCTTGATCTTTCTTAGAAAGATATTTCAAGATATAATAATAACTCTTCCTTTCCCCAGGAAAGGAGACGGATGACGGCGGAACGAGCCGGATGTTTTTTATTGCATGTTTATCTCGATTTTTCCAAGAAATCGGGAAGCTGGGGCGTATTGTTGGTTAGTTTGGATGTGGTTTGAGCGAGAAATCTCGCGATGGAATTCTTTGCGAATGGTTTTCCCACCGTCTGAAACGTAGATGGACTCTTGAACGACGACCATCGTTCGTAGGCGCTGGAGCGGAGCGAGATGGCGAAAAAATACGCTATCTTCCGTTTGAACTTATGCCAATCGATAAGGATTCCCAAAACGCTCTAGACTATCTCCAGCCGGATATCCGTCGCTGCGTTTTATAATAAAAGAACGTCGCCAATTTTTGAATTACCCATACAAGGAGTATCGATTACGATGTTTGAGATTCTGGACAAAAGAGAACTGGCTCCCAACACCTTTTGGTTCGAGGCTAAAGCGCCTCTGGTAAGCCGCGCGCGCAAAGCGGGGCAATTCATGATCGTCTGTCCGCACGATAAGGCGGAACGGATTCCCATCTCGCTCGCCGGTTCCAATTACGAGAACGACAGCTTGTTATTCGTCATCCAGGCGATCGGAAAAACGACGCATGAAATTTGCTCGATGAATGTGGGCGATTCTTTCTTCAGCATCATCGGACCGCTGGGAGAACCCAGTCCTATCGAACAATACGGGACGGTGGTTTGCATGGGCGGAGGATACGGCGTGGCGGCGCTGCTGCCTATCTGCAGAGCGTTGCGCGAGGCGGGCAACCGAGTCATCGGCGTCATCGGCGCGCGGGAGAAGGGCCTGATTCTTTTAGAAGATCTGATGCGTGACACTTGCGACGAAGTGCGCCTCTCCACTAACGACGGCTCTTATGGGACGAAAGGATTCGTTACCGACGTTCTTAAGGAAATCCTGGATGAAGGGATCAAGGTGGATCATACCTTCGCCATCGGACCGGTTCCCATGATGGCCGCCGTCAGCAAGATGACGGCGCCGTTGGGCATCGGCTGTACGGTATCGCTCAATGCGCTGATGGTGGATGGGACGGGAATGTGCGGCGGTTGCCGCGTCCATATAGGCGGCGAATCCAAGTTCGCCTGTTGCGACGGGCCGGATTTCGACGGGCATAAAGTGGATTTCGACGAATTGATGAACCGCCAGAAATGGTATGCGGATAAAGAAAAACTAGCGTTCGCCGTCTATAAAGGGGAAGAGCATTCTCCGGCGTGCATATATCGAGAAGAGTTGGATGAGATCGATAAATTCTGGAATCCGAACGTTCCCGATTCGATCGACTTGAGCGGCAAGGCGTTGAAACCTAAAGAACGAATGCAGATTCCGCGCCAGAAGATGCCGGAACAGGAGCCTAACGTACGCAATAAGAATTTCAAGGAAGTGGCGCTAGGATTAACCATCGATTTGGCGAAAGTCGAAGCCAATCGCTGCATCGAATGCAAGAAGCCGAAATGCGTGGATGGTTGTCCCGTCGGCGTGGATATCCCGCGCTTTATGCGGCTAGTGCGAGAAGGAAAATTTCTGGAAGCGGCCAGGGTCATTAAAGAGACGAACGTCTTGCCCGCCGTCTGCGGACGCGTTTGCCCCCAAGAGACGCAATGCGAAATCAAGTGCATTTTGGCCAATAAAAACGAGTCCGTAGCCATCGGACGCTTGGAACGCTTCGTGGCCGATTACGAACGTCAATTCGGAGGCGAATTCGAATGGACTCCGCCGCCGCCTACGGGAAAGAAAGTGGCCATCGTCGGTTCGGGGCCGTCTTCGCTAACGGTGGCGGGCGATTTGATCGCCAAAGGGCATGAGGTGCATGTCTTCGAAGCGTTGCACCGGTTGGGCGGCGTATTGATCTACGGCATTCCCGAATTCCGTTTGCCCAACGATATCGTGGAACAAGAGATCGACGGCTTGCGCAAGAAGGGCGTGCATTTTTATACCAATGTTCTGATCGGAAAAGCCAAAACGGTGGACGACTTATTGCAGAAGGAAGGCTTCGACGCCGTGTTCCTGGGAACGGGCGCGGGACTGCCAAAAATGATGAAAGTGCCGGGCGAGAACCTGAAGGGCGTCTATACGGCCAACGAATTTCTGACTCGCATCAACCTCATGCACGCTGATCGTTTTCCCGAATACAGCACTCCCGTTACCGTCGGCGATCACGTGGCCGTCATCGGCGCGGGCAATACGGCGATGGACGCGGCGCGCGTCAGCGTACGCATGGGCGCGAAGGAAGTTAGCATCGTCTACCGGAGGACGTTGGCCGAGTCGCCCGCCCGCATCGAAGAGATCCACCACGCGGAGGAAGAGGGCGTGAAATTCAAGTTCCTAACGGCGCCCGTTTCGCTGCACGGCAACGGCGATGGCTGGGTCAAGGAAATGGAGTGCATTCAAATGGAACTGGGCGAGCCGGACGAGTCGGGACGGCGGCGGCCTGTGCCCATCAAAGGATCGGAGTTCCGCCTTCCCACGGAAACCATCATCACGGCGCTGGGATTCGGCGTCAATCCGCTGGTGCCCCGCACGACGAAAGGGCTGGAATTAAACAAATGGGGAATCATCGTCGCGGAACCGGAAACGGGCAAGACGAGCAAGAAAGCCGTCTTCGCCGGAGGCGACGCCATCACCGGCGGTTCGACGGTCATCCTGGCGATGGGGCAGGGAAGAGTCGCCGCCAAAGCCATGCACGAGTATTTAACGACGGGCGTTTGGTGAGAGTTAGATATTCCTTTTTAGTAACAGGTCAGCCATGTGAAGTAAGATTGTGGCGGCAAGAGAGCCGCTAGCAAGAATTTTCAAGAATAAATTATACCGACCGTTACTTCGAACCCGGTTCAGAAGTTATCCATATATGGATCAAAACCGGAAAGACGCCATCCGCCAAATCGTCGTGGAACTG